>DAINCT010000010.1:0-17790 GCA_036732245.1 Chloroflexota bacterium
CTTCCAGGTCCTGCACTGCCTGGAATGCCACGTTTATGTCCTGGGTGTAGATCGAGCTCGACAGTCCGTACTCGGTTGAGTTCGCCACTTTCACGGCTTCTCCGTAGTCTGAGACCGGCATGATGGCGACGGTCGGGCCGAAAATTTCCTCCTGAGCGATACGCATCCGATAATTGACGTCACCAAATACGGTCGGAGCGTAAAAGTATCCAAGATCGTAGTCACCGCCGGTCAATCTGTGGCCACCCAAAAGTAGTTTGGCGCCTTCCGCCTCTCCGATTTGCGTGTATTCATGTATCGTTTCGAGCTGCTTTTCGTTAATCACCGGGCCCACGTCGATCTCCGGGTTAACGCCCGGGCCCACTTTCAGAGCCTGCGCTTTCTGCAACAGACGATGGGTGAACTCATGCAGAATCGCTTCGTGCGCGATGATCCGGCTGGTCGCCGTGCAGCGTTGTCCGGTGGTCCCAAATGCACCCCACAAGGCGCCTTCCAACGCGAGGTCGAGATTGGCGTCGTCCATCACGATCATCGCGTTCTTTCCGCCCAGTTCGAGCATGCACTTTTTAAGTGACCGTCCGGAGCGGGCTGCGACTTCCCGTCCCACCTCGCCGGAACCGGTGAATGAAATCATGCGTACCCGCTCGTCCTCGACGATCGGCTGTCCTGCTTCGGTGCCGAAACCCGTTACCAGGTTCAGTACTCCCGGCGGGAGACCGGCTTCCGCGCACAGCTCCACGAGCCGAGTAGCACATGCCGGTGTGTCTTCGGCGGGTTTGAAGACAACCGTATTGCCACATACGAGCGCCGGGAATAACTTCCAGGTCGGAATGGCAACGGGGAAATTCCAGGGAGTGATGAGACCCACGACCCCGATCGGTTGTCGAATCAAGGCGGCGAATTTGTTCCGTAATTCGGAAGGCACCGTCTCGCCGAATAAACGCCGGCCCTCACCGGCGATGTATTTGGCCATGTCAATGCCTTCCTGAACGTCTCCCCGGCCCTCCTGCAGGACCTTTCCCATCTCCCGGGTCTCGAGCTGAGCGAACTCTTCTTTGCGATCCTCCAGCAGAAGCCCGATGCGCAAGATGACGTCGGCACGGGTAGGTGCCGGGGTCCGGCTCCAATTCGGGAACGCGGCGTTGGCGGCGTCGATGGCAGACACCACATCCGACTTGTTGGAGCGCTGGAACGTACCCACCACGTCGGACGTATTCGCGGGATTGAGGCTTTCGAAGGTTGTGCCGCTCGACGACTCTACCCACGCGCCGCCAATGAAGTTCTTGAAAGCGTCGGTCACCTGCTCCTCCTTGCGGGACCCCTTCGTTGGTCGGTGGCCGCAGGGGAATTATAGGTCCCGGCTAATCAGAATCGATTGCTGCGATATACTGCGGCGTGCCGATTCTCGAACAAATACGGGAGGAGGCGAACGGGGAGGGATTGAATGGCCGTGAAGACCCGCGCCGATGCATGGACGCTGATGACCACTCACACGAAGAGCGAAAGTCTGCGTCGGCACATGATGGGAGTCGAAGCAATCATGCGTGCATACGCGCGGAAGTTCGGGGAAGACGAGGAGTTGTGGGGCATGGCAGGGCTGCTGCACGACTTCGATTACGAAGAACACCCAAACCCCAAGGCGGAAGAAGACCCAAACGAACACCCGCTGTTCGGCGCCCGGATTCTCGAACAGGAGGGATATCCCGAGAGCGTGATCTACGCCATCAAGACGCACGCAGACTACTTGAATCTGCCGCGTAGTTCCCAGATGGACAAGACTTTGTTTGCGGTAGATGAACTTTCGGGGCTCGTCACTGCCGCCGCCCTCGTCCGGCCCGACAAGAGCCTTTACAATCTGGAGGCCCGATCGGTGCGGAAGAAAATGAAAGACAAGGCGTTCGCCCGCGGCGTCAACCGTGATGATGTTCTGAACGGTGCCGCCGAGTTGGGCGTCGACCTGGACACGCATATTGAATTCGTTATCGACGCTATGAGAGCAGTCGCTCCCGAGCTTGGACTCGCGGGGAGCAGCCCCGTCGCGGGCTGAGATGCGTCATTTTGCGGCGGCGTTGATTGTTGCCGGTAGCGCCGTGGGCCTCCTCGGCACACAAGTCGGCAGCGCAGCCTCGAGTCCCCTGGAGCAGCTTGAACAGACAACGCAACAGGTTCGGCATCTAGCGCCGCTGCGCTCTGTACCGGCAGCTTTTCTGCCGAATTCCCAGTTCAATGCCGTGGTGCAGTCCAATCAGCGACGTGGTGAAACCGATGCCCAGCTCGAGATTGGCCGGCGTGAGCTGGTGCTGCTTGGCATGCTCAGTCCGAGCGCCGACTATAAAAGCTTGATTTATCAAAACTTGACGTCCCAGGTCCTCGGGCTGTACGACTACTACGCGCATAAGCTCTACGTGCGAAACGAATCCGGTAAGGTCTTCGGTATCGATCGCTATGCCATCGCGCACGAGTACACGCACGCCCTCCAGGATCAGCATTACAACCTGAAAAAGCTGATGCCCGACCAGAGCGCGTTGGCCTATCGGAACTCCGACGCCGAGAGCGCCCACCACGCGCTGATCGAGGGCGATGCCGTGAACACCGAGTACCTGTACATCTCGAAGGCATATACGCCGACGGAGATCCACGATCTCGTCAACGAGCCGGTTCCGCAGGTGAAGCCGCTCCCACCTGCGCTCCAACGCGAGTTCGACTTTCCGTACACCACAGGCGTGCAATTTGCTCAGAAACTCTACAAAACCGGTGGCATGACGGCGGTAGACGCGGCGTATCACCGCCTGCCTACCTCGACCTACGAGATCATGCATCCGGCGGCGTATACACGACACTGGAAGCCGATTCAGGTAGCGTTGCATGGGGTGGTAGGACTCCCCGACTGGAAACAGGTGGATGACGACGTGAACGGTGCGTTCGGCATCGACCTCATCCTCTGGCAGTATCTCTCCAGGACGCAGGCGGACCGAGTCACAAACGCCTATCGAGGTGATCGCTACATCTTCCTCGAAAACGGAACGCAGGATGCCATGCTGCTGAAGACCGTGTGGACGTCGCCCTCGACCGCAAAAGAGGCTAAGGCTGCGTGGGTTCAGTCAATTCGGAAGTGGCTGCCGAGTGCTCAGGTGACCGGAAGGGGCGCGGCCACGCTGGTGCAGGGGAATGTGTCCGTCTACCTCCGTCTCTCGAAGCGCAGCCTGGAAGTCGCGTATGCCCCCACGCCTACCCTCGCTCAGCAGCTGGGCACCGCCCCGATCAACTGACCTGGGCCCCACGCCTCAGGCTTCGATCCGCGGCGTCGTGTTCCGTCCGCAGGCGCCCAAAACTGAGGAAGCGCACCAGCAATCGGCTGATTAACGCGTCGGGCGGCGCTCCTTTTGGCGCCCGTCGCTCCGGGGGTTGAGCGATGCTTCGGCGGCTGATTTCCATTCAAGGAAAGCACGCACGCCGAAGAAGACCGTCAGCAGCAGCCCGAGATACAGCGAGACGAGAGCAACCTCGTGTCTCCACTCAAACGCGAGCATCATCATGGCGCCCACGCAACCCGCGGTGAAACTTATGCCCGCCAGACTGAGCCAGCGATATTTGGATTCAAGAATTGCGTACACGGCATTCATAGCAAGGTTCCTTGTTCCGGTCGATTCATCTCGGGGCGGGCGGCCGGCATTCCCAGTCGCCTCTTCAGACCGCGCACGTCCGCCGGTGAGTGGCCCGAATAGTGGTTATTAACGAACCCATACATCCGCTCGAGTTTGTGGGCGACGTTTTCGAGTTGTCCCGCCCAGGCATCGAGGTCTTGGGTCCGGTCGATTTGCGTCTCGTGCATGCGATGTATCCGTCGTCGGTCACCAAGCCATCGCACGTACGTAAAATCGGCCGTGCATTCGATCTGTCGCGGCATGTAGACCAGATCGATCATGGTCCACGCCACATGATGGAGACGGAGAAACTCATACGTTTCGTCAACCAGCCAGGAGCGATGGCGAAACTCCACCGCAAACCGGAAGTCAGGCGGAAGCTTGGCAACGAAATCCTCAAGGGCGGGACGCTCGTCGGTGGTGAAGTCGGGTGGCAACTGAATCAGAACGGCTCCGAGCTTGGTACCCAGGCCGGACATAACGCCCAAGAATTCCTCGAAGTCTGTCTGGGCATCGATCAATCGCTTGTCGTGCGTGACACTCCGGGGAGTTTTGGCCGTGAACTGGAAGTCGGAGGGAGTCGACCGGTCCCATAGCTGAACCCGATCCGGCAGCGGAGTCCCGTAAAACGTCGTGTCCAGCTCGACCGCGTTGAACTCTTGCGCATAGTAGGGCAGGTAATCTCTCGAGGCCGTGCGCGGCGGGTACAGTGCACCCACCCAGTCCTTGTAGCTCCAACCCTGTGTGCCGAGATAAATCTTCACGTTTTGCTCAAAACGATACTACCATTGGGTGTTCGCGTACCGACCCTATCTCTTGGAGCCGGCCATGACACTCGTTGTGCACTTCGACCCGGGATACCGCCGAGTCTGGGATTCCCACGAAGAGATGCGATGCGAGTTAGGCGCCCAGTGGGTTAGTCTCTGAAGCCCATCCTCGCGACACCATCCGACTGACCTTTGCTTCCAATCACGAGCGTCTGCACGGTACGGGGTCGGGAGTGGTCCAACTCGACCAGGAAGATACGTTGGTATCGACCCAAACTCGGCTGCCCGTCGACGATTGGCACCGTGACACTCGCATTGAGGACCAATGCCTGGCAGTGCGCGTGCCCGTTCGGATGCTCGTCTGGTCCGCACGGAACGTCGTTGTGCGCGTACGGAGCGCTCTCAGGAGCCAGGATGCCCAAAAAAGCATCCAGATCCCTTAACAACTCGGGCTCGTACTCGTTCACGACAATGGCCGCCGTGGTGTGCCTCGAGGCGATAATCACGACCCCCGAGCGAACGCCCGTCTCCACGACATGGTCCGCTACGAAATCGGTCAGATCAACAAATTCTCTCGCGTACCTGGTGGTGACAGAAATTTGCGATGCCGAAAAGGTCGTGGTTGGCAGCGCGGTCGCGACGTCCATGAAGGTCCTTCCGTTGCAGGATTACGCCATGTGCAATCACATGTACGCAAACCGCCGCGCAAATGTTTCAAAGGAGAGGCGAAGCAGGTCGTGCTCGTCCCAGCAGGGCCACTGCCAGCGCCCCCGCACCTGCCAGCCCCGTGAGCGTGACCGTGAGTGGCCCAATGAACGGCACGGCCATGACGATTGTTATTACGACCAGCCCGGCAGATGTTGCCCAGAGGAGCGGGACGCCTCGGCGCGCGAGCGATCGACCGAGCACGACCGCCGCGGCGGTCATGCCGAACAACCAGGCAAGCGTTGCCGCGCCGGCGAGGAGCAGTGCGAAAGGCAAGCCGGCAAGACTAAGTGCAAGCGGCGCCACCAGAAAGACGAAGGCAATCAGGCTAGTGGCTCCCGCACCTATGCTTTTGACCGGCGAATTCCGCAAGGTCGTTGATATCAGTACGACCTGCCATGGAAACACAATCGTGAGGCAGGTGCCGATCAAGAGTAGGGCGAGGCCCGCCGCCAGTCCGAGGCGGATGCTGGTGTTGACAGTCGATTGCAGATGATTATGCGGTGGCGGAGACCTGTCGTTCCAGGCATGAAGTGCCCCACCCAATCTGCCTGTGGTCTGGACGTCCGTGCTTCGATAGATGCTGCCGACGATAGACAGCACGTCGCCGGTCAGCCTCGCCCCATGTTGCAAGTACACGTCTCCATCGATCGACACCAGGTCATCCCGGATCGCTCCTGAGGCTCGTATGTTCCCGCCAACCACGACCACGACATTATGAGATCCATGCGCCAGGATCACGTCCGATCCGATGGAAATGACGGGCTTTGAAACAGGGCCCGACAGGATTATCGGTCGAGTGCCAATATGAATCACTCCTCGGAACGCTGCCGACAGAGGCACCGTTGCGCTGAGCCCGAGTAACAGGAGCCAGCCCATGATGAAAGCCCGCTTGCGGCTCACTCGCCGTCTCGTGGATTCCAGAGAAGCCGCGCCGCCACCATGATGCCAAGCGCGATTCCGACGATACTCGGTATCGCCTGTAAACTTCCGTACGTCAGGACCGCGGAATCGACGTGCACACCGACGTCAAGGATGAATGCCAACCACGCCAATGTATCGATCACGACATGCGAACCACTCGCCGATATCTGCATAAGCCGCCAGGCCACTAGGGGGCCGATCAAAAGAACTAGCGGAAGCACATAGCGGAGCCGATCGATTGCGTGCAGACGGCGACGCTCGCGGTCTGCCTCGCGCAACGACGACTCGAGGCGCTGCGCGAAGTCCGCCGGCAGCTCGATGGGCACTGTTTCACGCTCGACCGAGTGGACAGGCGCCTGCATACCGTTACTCCACTGCCAATCCCGGATCAGCCAAACGCAGGCCGTCTCCCAGCAAAAGTTTGGCGCGGCGCAACTGCGTCTTTACCGCTCCCAGGGACTGCTGAGTGACCGCGGCGATCTCGTCGTATGAAAGATCGTGCCAATAGCGCAGCACCAGCACCCTGCGATACCGTTCGGGCAAAACCATGACAGCTTCCCGCACCATATCGGCGCGGCTGGTGGCCAGCGCCGCCAATTCCGGGCAGTCCTCCACGACCGAGCGGACCGGCCGAACCGTCTCGTCGGGCATGGGCGTCACCAGCCAGTCGCGTGCACGAAGCTGGGACAGCGCAACGTTCCTCACGATGGTCGAAAACCAGGTATAGAAGCGATACTTGGGCGAAAACGAATCGAGATACACGTACGCTTTGATAAACGCTTCTTGGAGTGCGTCTTCCGCATCGGGTTGGTGACGCAGGATCTGCAAAGCGACACCGTATCCGGCGTTCTTGTATCGCTCAACCAATTCGCGGTACGCAGCGTGGTCGGATGCCTGCGCCCGACTGATGAGTTCGAGATCATCGAGCTCGCGTACATCGCTCATATGTGAATCCGTGCTCCTTCAGTCCAGCATATACCTCGTGTTACGCCGGAATGTTTTGCCGGCGAGCGGCTTGGCCGAACATCCCAGCCCGAAAAACGCTCAGCAGACCTAGCCGATTCCCGCAGCCCGCTTTGCCTCGGCGAGCGTTTCGCGATTTGCGGTGTCGACTTCGTCTCGGCGAACCGGATGAACCATGTCGGAATTATCCCGGAATGAGAGAGGCAACGGATCGAGTTCATCGCTCGACCAGCGGACCAGCCAGGCGGGCGGGAGCTCGCGTGGCAGGATTCGCCCGCTCATCTCCGACCACACGATTGCCCAGGAGCGAGGCACGACGCGGCGCCAGTCATAACCCCCGCTTCCGAAGGCGATCCATCGCCCATCGCAGTGGTTGTGCGCCAGGTCATGTACGAGTTGAGCCTGTACCACGAACGATGCCGTCGTGAGAGACAGATGCGTCAATGGATCGAACTCATGAGTGTCACATCCGTGCACGCTGAGGAGCAGGTCTGGCGCGAATCGTTCCACCAGAGGCGGAAGCAGCGCGTGGATGGCTCGCTGCCACGATGCATCCTGTGTGAACGGCATGAAAGGGACGTTAACGGCATAGCCCAGTCCTTCACCCGCACCGCGCTCCTCCACGCCCCCTGTGCCCGGGAAGAGAAACCGTCCCGACTCATGCAACGAGACAGTAAGGACTGATGGGTCATCGTAGAACAGCCACTGCACGCCGTCCCCGTGGTGACAGTCGAAGTCGACGTACACGACCCGTGCCCCGAACTCCTCAACCGCGACCGCGGCGGCGAGGGCAGGATCGTTATAGATGCAAAAGCCCGAGGCAAGTTCCCGTTGCGCGTGGTGCAGGCCGCCGGCCGGGTGAAAGACGTGGTCGAGTTCCCGTCGCATCACGGCTCGCGCCGCGTCGGCCGCTCCACCGGCCACCAGCGACGCGGCATAGTGCATGTTGGGAAAAGGAGGATTGTCCCGAGTGGTTAATCCGAAGCCGCCGAGTTCCAACGCTGGTAGTATGCCGTGTTCCGAGGCGCGGACGGCGGCTATGTAGTCGCGGCTGTGGACGAGTTCAAGCACTTCATCCGGCGCGGCACGGGGCACGCATGTCTCGACCGCCGCATCCCAGATACCGAGCGTGCGGAGAAGGTCCAGTCCAAGCTCGATGCGCTCCGGTCTTAGAGGGTGCTGCGGTCCAAAATCGTACTGCAGGAGGTCAGGGTGGTAAACCAGGGCTACACGGTCAGTCGGCGGCATGAACTGCGCTTTCACTCCGTATTGAACGGTTCCTCAGTCTATCGTTCCTGCGAAAGAGCACTCTCAGGTCATGCGCGATCCAACGCGCGCAAACTCGTAATGCAGTATGTGGCTCGACGGTTGAGCACGGCCTGAGGCATGGGCTACCATCACGTGCATCCGAGGACGGGGATCTGAGACGCCATTGACGCTACATGGACGGAGGTAAACACCATAGTCAAACGAATCTGTCTGGTGGTCCTTGCCTGGTCACTCATACTCCCGGCGACGAGCCCGGCACGTGCCGCCGGGCTACCCGTGGTGACGGCTCCAGAGGCGATTGTGATGGATGGGTGGACCGGCGCCGTGTTGTACGCGAAGAGCGCCAACGTCATGAGGGCTCCGGCCAGTACCGTCAAGATCATGACTGCTCTAGTTATCCTGCGGCATCAGGTGCCCATGAGCCGCGTTGTAACGGTGGGCGCCACGGCTGTGTCGTATGGCGGATCGTCGGCCGGCCTCTATGCCGGAGAGCGCATGACCGTCTGGAACCTTCTTCATGGGATGCTTTTGCCTTCAGGTAACGACGCCGCCATTGCGCTGTCACAGACGCTGGCGGCGACTCCTCAACAGTTCGCTCCGTTGATGAATGCCCAGGCGGTTCGCCTTCACCTCTGGCACACACACTATCTGAGCCCCAACGGCTTTGACCTACCGGGCCAGGTAACGACGGCCAGGGATCTGGCGAACTTGACCCGTGCTGCCATGGAGTCTCCGGCTTTTTCCGCGATAGTCGACACCCGTACATGGACGGCGCGTGCGGCCGACGGTCGCGGTTTTCATGTCTGGCAGAGCCTGAACAAACTGTTGTGGACGTCGAAGATCGTGGATGGTGTGAAAACGGGAACCACGCCGGCGGCAGGAGCATGCCTCGTTTCATCCGCGCGCAAAGGCGGTCGCTGGATAATCGCCGTGAATATGGGGAGCACCAGCGCCGGCCGCTTCTCCGACGGAGCCGCACTGCTCAATTACGGATTTGAGGTCGACGGTGGATCGCCATCCACCATGTGACCTGGCCCACTGTACCGTATAATCTGGACGCCTCACCTCGTAGCGATTTCGGACAGGCAACAGACGGCCGGTAGACATAACCGGAAGGGCCGCGACGCCTGTTCCGCGGATCATTTATTTGCCAGGAGCTTACGTGAAGATCAGTGCTAGCCAGGAAGATTTCAGCCGTGGCCTGCGAGTCGCAGGTCGGGCGGTAGCGGCACGCAGTCCACTACCCATCACGACCAATGTCTTGCTGTCGACTGATAATGCGAGGCTCAAGATCGCAGCCACCAATCTCGATATCGCCATCAGTACCTGGATCGATGCCACGATCGCGGAAGAGGGAGCTATTACTCTTCCGTCGAAACTCCTGAGCGAGTTCGTCGATACTTTGCCGGGTGCTCCGATCGATCTCTCGGTGAAGCAGGGTAGCCAATCTGCGCACGTTTCGTCGGGTCGATATGAGGCGAACATACGAGGCATGTCAGCTGACGATTTCCCTATCATTCCGACCGCGACGGAACAACCCGCGGCTTCGATCCCGGCATCTCTCTTGAAGGAAATGATCGAACAAGTGGTGTTCGCGACGGCGGTGGACGATACGAGACCCATCCTGACCGGTGTCCTCTCCACGTTCTCAGGAACCGAATTGACCCTCGCGGCCGCTGACGGATTTCGACTCGCAATGCGTAAAGGCGAACTGTCCGAGGCCTCCAGCGGAGACTTTAGCGTGATCGTGCCCGCTCGCACTCTGGCTGAGCTCGCGCGGGTGATGCCGGATGGCGACGCCATCGTCGAGATAACCGTCACGCCGAACCGGAATCAAGTCGTCTTTCGTACGACGGATCTGCACGTCGTGTCGCGGCTGATCGAAGGGGCATACCCCAACCTGAAGCAGATCATACCGACAAAATTCGCTACCAAAGTGGTCGTGAGCACCAGTGACCTCTTGAAAGCCACGAAAATCGCGAGCTTCTTTTCGCGCGATAATTCCAACGCGATCACGCTCGAGATCCAGCCGGGCGGCGAGGCCGGCGTTGGAAATGTCGTAATCAGCGGAGCTGCCGCCGAGCTGGGAGAGGACCGCGGTGAGATCGACGCCGTTGTCAACGGCGGAAGTGCTAAGGTCCAATTCAACTCGCGCTACGTGTCCGATGTGCTGGGCGCGGTGCAATCGTCTCAGGTAGGTCTCGAAATCAGCGGACCGAACTCAGCCGCCGTGTTCAAGCCCATTGACTCGGTCGACTACACGCACGTGATCATGCCGATGCACACGGGCGCTCGATAGCGCTCTCGCCGGGCGGCTATGCCTCGGCTAGAGCCTCCGTCGCTACCAGCGGATGCTCCGGATTGACCCGGATGGTTCGCAGATCGTATGGCTTGCCCGTCGATCGGTGCGGGACCGTATGAGTCGACGCGACGAGGATCTGCTCGCTCATGGCGTCACGTATCAACGACCGCAGTTGGCTCTGTGACAGGGAGGGAAGCACACTCTCCCTCACCAGGTGCGAGACGATGTACGGCGGAATGAGATACTCCGAGCGGTGCTCGAGATCGACCAGATAGCGAATGAGATTACGTTGACCCTCCTCGTCCAAGGCGGACACCGCGACGGTCCCGTGGAGATCGGCGTCTCCGTCGCCGATCTCTTCTTCCTCGGCTGCAAGTTCTGTCTCCGTCATTTTGTCGTACTGCTCGGGTAGATATGCCCAATCTTGCAGCCCTCGGGTGAGGATACGGATATACCCGCGACGCTCCGCTTCTTGCATGAAGTCCTTAAATCGCTCGAAGCCGAGCGCCCGGTGGTCGACACCTTTCCGACCGAGTTGGATTCCGATCCAAGAGAAGAGTGAGCCGATTCTGTTGCTGCGATTCCGTAGCAGGTCGGCGAGCACCGTAAATGCTTCCTCGTCCTGGGAATTGTCTTCGGGCGGTGGCTCGACCGATGTCGTCTTCGTCTTTCGCACGATGCGGGTCGGTTCGCCCTGCCGAATGGGCTCAATGTCTACGTCATATATCAGGAGTTCATCCAGGTTATCCGCCAGCATCGACGAAAGCGTGTGAGAAACGGCGATCACAACCACCCGTTTACCACGCGCCCGAAGAAAATTCACCAGGTGGATCAGGTCGGAGTCGCCCGACACCAGAAAAAATGTCTTCAGATGGGGCGCGGTGTTGAGGAAGTCAATGCAATCGACCGCCAGTTTGACGTCGGCACTGTTTTTGAGGGGCCGACCGCTCTGCATCCGCACCGGCACGTAGACCGGCTCGATTCCGGCCGCATACAGGTTGGGCGGATCGAAGGCGTTTGAGCGCTGTTGCCAGTCGGCATATGCGCGGGCGATGACCACCCGTCCGCGATGGCCCACCGTATCTAGCAGCGATGAAATATTCGGTTGCCGGCCCAGCTCTTTTAGGCCAACTTTGAGATTGTCCCAGTCGATAAAAAGGCCGGCGTCAGGTACACCCTGATCGGTAATTCTTTGATTCATATTGTTTCCAATTCCAATAAATACATAAAAACAGTCGTGCTGTTTACACAGGACTCTAACATGCGTGATTGTGGGTCACGTGAGGCCCTCTCGGCGGGTTGCAGGTGCGGCGTTATTCATCCTCTGTACGGCAGTCCCGCCGATGGAGGAAGTTTTTCCCTCGTTGCGGAGGTCCACATCGAGCACACCAGCCCGGACTCTCCAAAGCAAGTTCGGTACGTACAAAGCTGCGGATTGCAAAGGGGGCAATCCGCAGCTTCGTATCTATCCCGTGCGTTTCAGTCGGGGAATCGAATTCCCCATAACTCGGTCAGGCAGCAGACGTACCTGCCAATTCCGCCTCACCCGTCATGACCTGAGCAAACGGCACTCCGCCGGCCTCGTCAAGTGGGACGCTACGTCCCAGCGGCTCGACATCGTCCAGGTAGAGCTGTCCGGCGCAGCGGCCGCAACGAAGCTCGCCACCCAGATTGTGAGGCATGAAACCGGTGTCGAGCGGCAGGAAGCGCGCTTCCCCGAGGCTCAAGTCCGCAAACCCCACGAGTTCACCCGCCGGTCGGCTGCACTGTCGACAGCGCAATGTCGCACTGAGCAACCTGTGTCCCATCTTACGGGCATTCTTCCACGAAAGCATATCTATATTCTCCTCTCCGTGATTCCATTGAACACAATATCGAAGCAAACCGCCAGTTCCCGCCGCAATTCCTCTTCATTGAGTGCTGTTACGCGCGAGAGTACAGCAATAAGTACGCCACTGATACGATCCGCCACTATCCCTATCGGCAAGTCGCGACGTGCTGCGTGCTCCTCGCGCGCTTGCATCAGGATCGCCTCGAACATTTGAGTAAGAGGCAGTTTCTCACGAGCCCTTAAGGCTCGATCCGGATCTGGATGCATGAGTTCGCGTGCTACCACGACGGCCAACTCACCTTGTTCGATTGCGGTATCGAGCAGCCATCGACTCACCTGCTCGAGCACTTCAAGCGCCGGCGAGCCGGCCTCGAGGAGCACATGAGCTTGGTAAGCGACCTTTTGCACTCCATCGGAGGCGAGCTCCAGTGCAAGCGCCTCCTTGTACGGGAAGTGGTTGAAGACAGTTTGACGGGCCACATCAGCGGCCTCCGCGATATCCTCAACAGTGGTCTTTCCCACACCGCGGCTCAAGAAAAGCTGCTCGGCGCTATCCAGTAGCTGTTGATGCAGCGCCTGCCGCTTCCGCTGGCGTCGGTCCAGGTCGATAACGTGATCCATACCTGTATTATAACCACCGGTGTACCCAGTACACCAGTGCTATTTCGATTTCAATTGGACTCTTGGACGCGTCTTTGCACCCGTGGTGAGCAGGAACATTCCTACTCCAGCTCTCAATGCGTTGACAACAATCGCGTGATACGCTATGGACATGTTGCCGCCAACGTGCATCGTCGTTCCAACGTACTGGACGCGCGAGGGTGGTGTTCGTCGTGCGGGAGACGCCGTATACGATCACCCCACGCCTCTGCGAGGAGAGAACACGCTTGAGGCGCTGCTTGCCAGCCTCGAGCGGCTCGAGACATCACAGTTCTACCTCTTGCTGCTCGTAGCTGTCACCGCGGTTGATGCTTCGGTTGAAGCCGAGCATGCTGTCCAGGCACTGGCGGACCGGCACCCCAGCATCGTGTCACTGGTGTTTGGCGCGGCTCAGTTGCAGGTATTCCATGCCTCGGTGAGTGAGCTGCGGCTCGACTACGCGCGCGATTTCCTTGACCTCCAGCAGTATCCGAAGATTCGAAATCTTCAGTTGGCTCTGCCGCTGGCGCTGCGTTCCAGAGCGATTGTCGCTCTGGACGACGATGAGATCGTCAATGATCCCGGGTTCTTGAGGAAGGCGACTGTGTCGCTCGGCCTCGAAGTGGACGGAGAGGTGGTTCACGGCCTCTCTGGCCACTACGAACAGGAAGACGGGAGTGTCTTTCTGAAGGTCGATCCCGCCAAGGCGGAGTCTTCGAATTTGTTCGACCGGAAAGCGTCCATCATGAACGAGGCCACCGACCTGCTTGAGGCGGAATCAGGCGTGATCGTAAAGACGCCCTTTTGTTTCGGCGGAAACATGGAATTCTCCCCCGAGATGGCACGTAGCGTCGGGTTCGATCCGGGTATTACGCGTGGAGAGGACATCGATTACCTTATCAACGCTCGTATGGAAGGAAAGTCATTTTTCCTTCGCAAAGACCTGCGCATTCTGCACTGCCCTCCCAAAGGCGGATCCTATCAGGACTCATCGAGTTCGAAACTCGAACAGGATGTCATTCGATTTCTGTACGAACAAAAGAAACTGGAGGTCTCGCGGGATCATCCGGCTCTCCACCCTGTGACTGCGGCAGATCTCATGCCGTATCCCGGCAAGTTCCTGAATGGGGACCTGTCGGAAGACGCCTGTCAGGCTCTGGACGCGGCTGGGTATGGCGCTGACAGCGCCGATTTCGTCCGTACGGTTCGAGACGGTCTTGACGCTCGGGTTTCCGCGTATCTCCTATTCCGGGAACGCTGGTCCGTTGTTACGGAGGCTCTGTCCGAATCCACTCAGGTTCGCGATCAACTCATGTCGCAAGTCAGGAATGCGTGAGGGATCGGGTATGACGGATCAGCCTTCATCCAGGTTGAGCGAGTTCACCTGGTACAGCCGGCTCGCGGCATGGATTGGGGCCGCTATGTTGCTCGCGCAAAGCGTGTTGGGTCGAGATGCGGGACCCGTCACGATACTCGCGGTGTTCCTCCTTGGCGTCGGGTTTCTGTGCTTCCTGATTGGTCTCGCCATCGACAGTCGACTTCCTGGCACAGCCCTTCTGATCGGTCCTCGGCTGTCCGCCACTGCCTCGCATTCGACGCCGTCGCCAGCGACAAGCCTATCGACCCAGCTGGAACCGGTGGACGAACCACTTACGCCGGTCGAGCAAATGCCTATCGCTGCAACTGCTCCACCGGCGATCAACGACTTGGCAGTCCGAAAGAAGGGCGAGAAGCCCGAGGTTTCGCCCGCCCCCGCTTCCGCCGCGGTTGCACGGGGTCCCGGCCGCCGGCCCAAGTTTCGCGAGCGCGCGAAGAAGTCCGACTTGCGTCCCGAATCACCAGTCGAAAGTGGCCCGGAACCAGCCCCTGCTGAGAAACGTGAGACCCAGCCCATGACTGCGCATGTGGAGCCGGCATCTGCCGGGGTGGCAACGGAGTTGCTCGGTCCCGGAGATGTGGAGGTTGGTGCCGAGTGTCCGCGCTGCGATAGTTCTTTACGACTCGGCCAGCTCTCCGCGACGTGTCCGGTATGTGGCCGGACACATCATGCCGTTTGCTGGATGGAGAACCACTTTCATTGTGGTGCGCCCGACTGTGACGGGCACGGCAGCCTCGAGGCTCCAACGACTCCGCATGAGGCGCGGAGACCCGACATAGGATAGCCCCGCGCTCGCGGGTTCCGTCGCGATGTACGTCATGCCGATGGTGTGCAAGTACGTTGGCCGACTCTCCCGACCGGAACCGTTTCGACTGATCGCAGGTAAGGGCCGTCCGCGAACGGAGTCCAAGCAAACCATAAGCCGAGTTCTGTTCCGCCGGGGCCTCACGGCTCCTGCGGTGGTGACCATCTATCTACGCCGACGATCTCTCGCCGGCTCTAGCGACCTCACCCGAAGGACTCAGGCGAGCAACCTTTAGACGTCGCGAGGACGTCGTGCCTTCCTACGTGGTCTTGCTCCAGATGGGGTTTACCGCGGCCAGTCGATCACCCGACTGCCGGTGAGCTCTTACCTCACCATTTCAACCTTACCGATGTGAATCGGCGGTATGTTTCTGTGGCACTTTCCTTGGGGTCGCCCCCACTGGGTGTTACCCAGCACCCTGCTCTGCGGAGCTCGGACTTTCCTCGTGCGGACCATCCGCACGCGGCCACCCGGTTTGCTTGGACGATCAAGCTTAGGGATTAGTCGAGAATGGTGTCAAGACCGTGCAGCAGTAGCTGCTATCAACGGTGTCGGACAATCCAGGACCGACTGGCAGAACCGAAACTCGGCCATTTAACGTTTGTCCAGCTGAACCATCATGTGATATCCGCGGTCGCCGGTTTTCCAGAGGTCCTCAGTCAGATAGACACCGAAGTAGATGTATTGCAGAACCGTGTAGAGCCGAGGCATACGCAGAACTACTTTACACAGCAGCAGCAGCGCGAGATTCAGCGGTTCGGCGATACCAAGGCCAGTGTAGAGGACGCTTCGAACGCGGAAGCCCGGTCCGAACATGCGTCTCACCTGCGCCGCATCGTAATGAGTGTGATGGGGACGTTCAACCCATGACGGATCGTCGGTCGGGGCCGGCGCCCACTCTCCCAGCCACTTCTGATAGACATTCAACGAATCGAGTGAGGCGAGCATGCCCTTATTGGGCACGCTCACGACGAGTTGACCACCGGGCCGGAGGACACGGGAAACCTCACGGACAACTGCTTCCGGATCCGGTACATGCTCCATGACGTCGAGCAACAGGACGGCATCGAAGTGAGTGTCTGGATACGGGACATCATCCGCCGGTCCGCAGGTGAACGTCGACCCGGCACTGGTGCGGCGGGCGCGCCGTATGTACTCGAACGAGAGATCATGCCCGTATGTTTCGTACCGAGACTCGAGCAATCGAGTACCAAAACCGAAAGCACAGCCCAGATCGAGGACGCGACTTCCTGCTGGGAGATCAAGCAGCTTCCGTGCTCGGTACCAACGGGCCACGCTAGTACCGGCGGCCCTTCCATTGCACCCCGCGCCGGAAAGCGGTGCGGCGCAAAGAATCGAGGGCTATGAGCTGGAACATAAACGCCGCTAGCGGGTACAGCCAGGCGTACATCACGGGCACGCCGAAACGACGCATCCAGGGGAGAAGCGCGATGGCGGGAACCGCATAGGCAGCCATTCCTTGTCGATACGAAGCGGCCTTCACCGCTCCCGGGACAGAGCCGGCAAAGACCAGGGTGGCGGCCACCGTGAGGACGCCGAATGCGGGAGAAGCGGCCAGAAAGGACACGGCGTTCTTGCTCAAGCCCTCGGAGAGTGATGCCAGTCCGTCGTACATGCGCACCGCCACCCATGGTTCGCCTCGCATCAGCAGAACGCGAACTCCGCACGCGTGCGCGCGCTGGGCCAATGCCACGTCGTCGATCACACTTGCTCGAATCGCCCGGTGGCCGCCGATCCGCTCGTATTCAGCCCGACGCATCAAAATATACTGACCGTTCGCGACAGCAGTTCGCCTCGACGTGTTGATCCTCAACCGCCCCGCGAAATACAGCGCGTATGCGTACGGCAGCACCAGACGCTCCCACAGGGACTCACACTGCTGGCGGCAGAGAAACGACACCATTCCTGACTCGCTCGCCACTGCAGCTGAAACGGCTGCCGACAGACTACGCGGCGCGTGAATCGTATCCGCGTCGGTAAAAAGCAGCCACTCGCCAGTCGACCGCGAAGCGCCTAGCCAGCAGGCATGCGCCTTCCCGGTCCAGCCTTGCGGAAGAGTGTCAACAGTGACTACAGTCGCGCCAAGGTGACGGGCTACCAGACCGGTGCCATCATGCGAGGCATCGTCAACCACGAACACCTCGTTGTTGACATAATCGAGACGCTGCAACGACTGGAGTAGGCGGGGAATTCGGTGTTCCTCATTCCTCGCCGGGACGACGATCGTCACTTTTCCGGCGTCGATGGGGTCGCTGGCCGGCGCGGCGGATACTCTCCGGTAGTTCAACTCGGCCAGGAGACCCGTGAGCGCGGTCGCCGTCACCAACGGCCAACCACTTAAACGGTAACTTCGGCCCATCCGCTCGACCCGTCCGGATATGCCGCATGGCGCCGGGCCGATTGAGTCCGGCCGAGCGTGTCAATTAGGCGGGCTTCGAAGGTGGCCGGCCCCCGGCCTTGTACGCGGATGGCCCACTGTACCCATGCCTCGTGCGACAGGACCGGCCCGAGGGAGGCCCGGCGCCACCGACCGCCGTTCACC
>DAINCT010000010.1:17800-25019 GCA_036732245.1 Chloroflexota bacterium
CCGCGAACGCGATGCCGGCCAACATGACTGTGCTGTCAATTCGATGCGCCACGTCGATACGTGTCGTCGCATGGACGACGGCCGTTTCCGTCCAGCCGTGGCTGTGCCAGGGGTCGGCCGAGGAACCGCGCACTACTTCCAGTCTGGTTAACCACTTAACGCTCTTGAAGCCGTAGATGCCTGGAAGAATGAGGCGGGCGGGAAAGCCGTGTGCCCGCGGAAGAGTCTCGCCATTCATCCCGTACGCGATCAGCGCGTTGCGCTCGACCAATTCGTGCGTGGATGTACTTTCCGGGTAGGAATCGAGACCGTGAAATATCACTGTGTCGCCTCGTGCCCCCACGCGACTGAGTAGATGTTTCACAGGCACGCCGGTCCACATCGCGTTCCCGATCAAGTGCCCACCTACCGGGTTGTCCACGCACTCCATGGTGATATAGCGGCTTTCGCGCGGCAAGCCCAGGAGAGCCCCATAATCGAACTCGACGGGATGGTCGACAGCACCATTGATGGAAAGTTGCCAGGCCGGGGGACCGAGCTGCGGATACTGCAACACCTTGTCCATGACATAAAACTCTCCCGGGATGGTGACCAGGTCCGTAATACCGTTCAGTGCCAGGCCGCGCGCACGACTGAAGGGAAAAAGCTTCCTGGTAGCGATCGCTTGAAGTAGCGGTTCAACCGAAAAGAGAGAAACCAGTAACCCAGCTCCGCCTAAAATCACAGCGCTCCGCTCGAGAAATTGCCTGCGATTCGACGCTTGACTCGGACGTGTCCGGACGAGCGCCAGCGCGCAGACGAAGACTGCCACCAGCCACACGTCCGGCAAGATAGTGCTGGGGCGCAGGAGGAAGACCATGATGAAGGTGAGAAAGCTCGCTGATGCCACGGCGCCCAGAACTGTTCCCGGTCTATTGACCGCCGGCGCGGCGGCTAGTACACCGGACACGCCGCCGCAGAGCATGAAGATGGCGAGCGCCCCCAGAAGCGCGGCAGGGCGCGCGATTCCTCCCAGATGCGCCAGGACAAACTCGGCCATCGGTACGGGCGTCCATTGCATTAGAACTTCGCCGCTAACTTCGAGCGGGGACGGCCACGCTGCGACGGCTGCGACGGCGGATGCCATGACGGCAGCGATGACGGAGGCCACTGTTCCCTGCTGGTACGCCGCCAGCAAGCTCGCTGTGGTGCCCGCTCGCCGCGCGGGACCGGGCCGGTGACGTACTCTCAGTTTTTGTTGATCTTTCTCGTGTGTCCTCTGGCTGTGGTCGTCGTTACCGGGCGTTCGCGGCTGCACTCCGGACACTTCGTGCTGCTCGGCATCATATCCGTGATCGCGGTGATCTATACCGGTCCCTGGGATAGCGCGATCATTGCGAACGGTGTCTGGTCGTACGGACCGCATCAGGTTGCAGGAATCCTCGTTGGCCATGTGCCTCTCGAAGAGTACGGGTTCTATGTGCTGCAGACGCTCCTGGTCGGTTCCATAGCAGCAATATTTCTAGCTCGCGAAAGGCCCGAGTGACGTGTTCGGTACCTGGACATATCTGATCTTTGAAGTTGGCTGGGCGTGTCCGGTGGTGTTGCTGCAATGGGCCGTTGGTTGGAAGACCCTGCGCTCCAGGCGTCGAACGCTGATCTGGTCTGTTCTAATTTCTACGGTCTATCTGTCCGCTACCGATGGCATCGCAATCTCACAGGGAATCTGGGCCCTACATCGGAGCAGGATTGTGGGGATGTATGTGGCCAACGTACCCGTTGAAGAGATCATATTCTTCTTACTCACCAATCTGCTCGTTGTCCAGTCGGTTCTTCTCGTCTACCGGCCTTTGCCTGGCACGTTGCTCTCGAGGCTATCATCGATGCGTAGATAGTGCAAACTCGATGCAAACCTTTGGCCCAACCGGGGCTGCCTGATATCGTGGAGTGAGTAAGAGCGAGAGGTGGGACGCATGGGGCGATCGGCAGTCGTTATCGGTGGAGGCCTTGGGGGCCTGGCGTCAGCGATCCGACTGCAACATGCCGGCTGGAACGTCACCATCCTTGAAAAGAATCCCCGGTTGGGCGGCCGCTGCAACGTGATCGAGACTGACGGGTTCACCTTCGACACGGGGCCCACGCTGCTTCTCATGCGGGATGTGCTGGACGATCTCTTTCGCTCCGTGGGACGTGACCTTCGAGACTACGTGCAGTTAGTACGCGTCCATCCCAACTATCGGGTCACGTTCGGCGACGGGTCATCGCTCGAGGTCACCGCGGATCGCGAGAGGATGGCCGAGGGGCTAGAGGCCATTGAGCCTGGCGCGTCTCGGGCCTTCCGGCGCTACATCGAAGATGCGGGATACAAGTACCGGGTGTCGCGCGCGCACTTTGTGGAACGAAACTTCAACCATTGGTATGAATTTACGACTGCAGCGAACCTGTACTATCTGCTGACGACGAATACCCTGCGCAAACTCGATCGCCATGCGGCTCGGTACTTTAACGACCCTCGCCTGATTGCGGCGCTTACCTTTCAGACCATGTATCTCGGTCTGGCTCCTGCCGATGCGCCTGCTGTCTACTCCTTACTGCCGTACACTGAGCTGGAAGAAGGCATCTGGTACCCCTGTGGTGGTATGTACTCCATCGTGACCGCGCTCGAACGTCTGGCGCGTGAGCTGGGCGTTTCGGTTCGGACTGAATCTCCAGTCGTGAGTCTCGAGCTCGACGGACGTGGAGTGAGCGGCGTGCGTGTCGAGAGCGGAGAGGTCGTCACGGCGGATGCAGTGCTCTCGAACGCCGATCTTCCCTATACCTACGACACTCTGGTGCCTCGCTCCCGGCGTGGGAGGTTCACGGACCGTGCGCTCCGGCATCTGGACTATGGCTCGTCGGCCTATCTCCTCTATCTTGGCGTCGACCGTACCTACCCGGACCTGCTGCATCACAATGTCTTCCTGTCTTCAAATACACGCGACAATTTCGATTCGATCTTCAAAAGCAGAACCTTGCCGGGCGATCCGTCGCTCTACGTCAATGTCCCCACGCGTACCGACCCGAGAGTCGCCCCGCCCGGTCACGACGTCGTGTACGTACTGGTTCCTGTGCCGCGGCTGGCACCGTCGGTAGATTGGACGCGCGATGGCCCGGCGTTTCGAGAGGCGGTGTATCGACGATTGGAATCGAACGGCCTACCAGATCTGCGCCGGCACGTCGTAGTCGAGCGTGAGTTCACTCCGGTTGACTTCGCATCCGAATACAATCTCGCCTACGGCTCCGCTTTCGGTCTCTCTCATAACTTTAAGCAGGTGGGCTACATGCGTCCGGCGAATAAAGCTCGTGAGATCGGCAACCTGTACTTTGTGGGCGCCAGCACGGTTCCGGGCGGAGGGATCCCCATGGTGGTGATCGGCTCTAAGTTGGTTACCGAGCGAATGCAAAAGGACTGGGGACGTGCCTGACGCCCTGCCCCGCGCTGATGCGCGTCGCGCGTCCCGCCTGACTCGCGGCAAGGCGCGGAGCTTCTATCTGGCTTCTCTCTTTTTGCCGTCCACGGTGCGGAGCGACGTTCATGCTTTGTACGCTTTTTACCGCACGGTAGACGACCTGGCGGACGTGCCGCCTGACGGGTTCAGTCGACAGGACTGTCTGGCTCTCCTGTGCGAGTGGGAGGAGGCGCTGCGCGGGACACGAAGGGCCAAGGACCCGTTTGTATGCGGAGCGGTCCGTCTTGCGGATCGGTACGATGTCCCGATCGATTACCTCTGTCTGGTGCTCGAGGGTGCCCGTTTCGATCTGGAGATGCGGGCGATACATACTCGGCAGGAACTCGTTCGCTACTCGGTTCTCATGGCCGGCAGCGTTGGCATGGTGATGTCTCACGTACTTGGTGCCCGAGACGCGGTATCCATGTCAGCCGCAAGCGACCTCGGAGTCGCCATGCAGATCACAAATGTGCTCAGAGATGTTGGTGAGGATCTCGGGAGAGGTCGGATCTATTTACCGCTCGAGGATTTGCAGACGCATGGCTACTCGCTTGGTGCACTCAAGCGAGCCGAGGTCGACGCGTCATTCCGCGACCTCGTGCGATCGCTCGCGCAGGTTGCGCGCGAGTACTATGACTCCGGAATGCAGGGAATTTCTCGGCTCGATCATACCTCCCAGTTTTCGGTCCACCTCGCCGCCACGTTTTATCGACGCATTCTGGACAAGATAGAGGAGCAGGAATATAACGTTTTCACGCGGCGAGCAAGCCTCAAAGCGACGGAAAAGTGGATGATCACCATGCCAACCTACCTGGCTCATCGCCAAATGGACCGGAAACAGCTATGACGCAAGAAGACCGTGTCGACCTGATCAGCAGTCGGAAACTCGAGCACCTGGAATTGGCCCTGCACGGGGACGCTGAAGCGAGCCTTGGCCTGAGCTGGAACGACGTACGCCTTATCCACAACTGTCTGCCGGAGTCGGACCTGGCGGACGTGGACCTGCAAACGGAATTTCTCGGCCAGAGACTTGCGGCGCCCGTCTGGATCACCGGTATGACGGGCGGACACGAGCGGGCTGCCCAAATCAATCGTCGGTTGGCTATTGCGGCTGAGCGCCACGGGCTGGCCATGGGGTTAGGTAGCCAGCGTGCCGGGTTGTTCGACCCGAGGCTGATGGCCACGTACCGCGTGGCGCGCGATGCCGCACCCAGGGCGGTGCTGATTGCGAACATCGGCGCACCTCAACTCGTACCACAGGGTGACACCCCACCGCTCGAACTCGTGGATATCCGTGCCATCGTGCGAAGCGTGGAAGCTCAGGCGCTTGCGATTCACCTCAACTTCCTGCAGGAAGTGGTTCAGCCCGAAGGAGATCGCAGTGCTTCGGGCGTCCTCTCCGCGATCGGTGAGGTTGTGCGATCGGTGGGCGTTCCGGTGATGGTGAAGGAAACAGGCGCCGGGATTGCGCGCGAGCAGGCACGGAGTCTCCAGCAGGCCGGAGTGGCGGCGATCGACGTCGGCGGCGCGGGCGGTACCAGCATGGTGAAAATCGAGGGCGCCCGCGACGGTCAGCGGAAGAATGGACATGTGTCGGTCGCCGAGGCGTTCGGCCAATGGGGTATTCCGACAACGGCATCGATTCTCGAGACGCGAGGTTGCGGCGTGCCCATCATCGCCACCGGCGGGGGGCGCAGTGGAGTCGACGCGGCTCGGGCGATTGCGCTGGGGGCAAGCGCCGTGGGGGTTGGCTTGCCGTTTCTGATGGCTGCAGACGCGGGAGACGCGGAACTCGACAGCGCGATCCAGCGATTCCTGATGGAGCTCCGCGGCGCTTTGTTTCTCACCGGATCCGGCACTCCGGGCGAATTGCGGACGCAAGGTGCGGTTGTGCTCGGAGAGCTTGCGAACTGGAAAGCGCAGCGCGGGTTGTAGTCGATCGCACGATGTTTGACGCTTTTTTGTCCTGTGATAGAATCGTGCGCCTTAAGGCCGCTAGAAGCCGAGGTAGCTCAGTCGGTAGAGCAATGGACTGAAAATCCATGTGTCGCCAGTTCGATTCTGGCCCTCGGCACCAATCAAATTTCGGACCTGATTCGTCCTAAAACATGGCACTTTACGCAATACTTTTCTTGCTCGGTGCCGTCACCGTGGTGATTGTCGTCCTCACCGGGATGCGCCTGGCTTCCAGGCATGCGGTCACGGTAATAGATCCTCGCGCTCCAGTCGACAGCTCGACGAATCGTCGTGAACCACCACGTTCCGGCATCTGGTCCGCGCACGTCGGTTCCCTGGATGAATCGACGAGATCAGCGGACTACGTGGAGGTTCCGATCTGGAAGCAACATCTAGAGGCGGCGCGAGCCGGCGATCCGGGAATTTATAAGACTCGGCGCTCGACGCCGAAAGGAGTCGAGCATTGGGATCCGTATGCCGAATCTCAATCCACGGCAAGTAGAGCGAAAGCCGCGCGCCGGAAGCCTAGGCCGCATCGGTCCCCCCATCTGGCGGAATTCTCCGAGTCTCATAACGGAGAAATTGACGCGTATAGCTTACTCGGGGTTTCGCGCGTGGCATCCGCGGAAGAGATCGAGCGCGCGTACCGTCGCCGGGTCTCATCTATCCATCCCGACAAGTTCCACGGTGATCCGATCGGGCAGCGAGACGCGGCAGAGAGGCTCAAGCAGCTCAATCTCGCCATGAAGGTCGTAAGAGATCGCCTCAGTCGAGCCGAGCGCGAGAGTGGAGAGGTGCCCTCGTAGCCACCGAAGGCGTGGCACCTGAACGCCGAATGAAGGGCTCGGCCAGATTATCCGATCGGAGTGAAGCTCGTTTGCGCGTGGAGACTTCCGGCGTAGGCGTCCACACGGACGGTTTTGCCAACTAGAGGGTGACCGATCGAACGCCGCACGCAAAGCACGCCGCTCGGGCCGGTCACGCCGGCAGTCCAGTTCTCGGTGTGTTGGGCGAAGTGGACCGAAAGCTTGACGGTCAATCCTGCCACTCCCAGGGCATCGGCAGTGCGCGCCCACACGCAATAGTGCTGGAATTCAGTAGCAACCGGACTGGGATCTCCTACCCACGCAGAGAATATTGGAGTTCCCCCGGAAACATACGCTTGCCCGTTGGGAGTTAGGCCGCGAATCTGAAACGTCGTGTACACCGTGGTTATGCTCCTGCCTGCCGTGATCACGGCACTGGGGCGGGCCGCTTCCAACGGATGCGATCGTTTAGCCAGGAAAATGGCAAGGCGGAAGCAATTGCAGCGCGGATCCCAGGGCATGGGACCGGAAAATCCGTGATGAGGAGACAGGAATCGCACGATCACCGACGACTTCGGCGTGAAGCGACTAGCCGTGACTGTTAGCGTGACCTGGTCGCCGACATCCGTGAGGTAGGGTGTGGCAGCGAGCTGAGCGCCAATTGCGGCGGGCGGAGCCGTTGAAGCTGGTCGGGAGACACCTGCTGATTGCCCGGACGTCGTTTTTGCGTTTGCGGGAGCAGCGGAAACGGGGCTCGGCAACGATACCGCCGACAGTAGCATGAGACACGGAAGGAGAGAAAAACCTACTCGGATTGCGCGATAAAACAAGAAAGACCCCCGGTTCAAATGACTTCGGCTGATGAGTATACCACGGTACTTTTAGCCTTGACTGTTCAAAACAGCATGTGTAAAACTTCAGTGGGCCGCAAGGCTCGAGCGGAAGTGGCTCAGTGGTAGAGCACCTCCTTGCCAAGGAGGGGGTCGCGAG
>DAINCT010000011.1:0-25004 GCA_036732245.1 Chloroflexota bacterium
GCCACGAGCAACTCGTCGGCGTGAAATGCATCGTGACCCGGGGAATCGCAGTCAACCAGGTCTTCACGTTCGGGTGTTTGTGGGTGGCGTAGTTGTCACAGACGACGTGCAGTTCCACGTCGGGATGTGCCGCCGCGACGAGGCCGAGGAAGTCGACGAATTCCTCGTTCGTGTGTTTCTGATAGCACTTGTCAGCGGTCAGTTTTCCGGTCGCGATCTCCAACGCGGCGAACAGCGTCGTCGTCCCGTTCCGTTTGTAGTCGTGCGTCCGTGCGGCCGGCCGGCGCTTCTCCAAAGGTTGGTTGGGGCGGGTGCGGTCCAACGCCTGGATCTGTGATTTCTCATCCACACTGACCACGACCGCGTTCTCCGGTGGAGACATATACAACCCGACGACATCGCGCAGCTTCGCTTCCAACTCCGGGTCGGTGGAGAACTTGAATGTGTCGAGCCGGTGGGGTTGGATCCTCCACTTGCGCCAGATCCGGCCGACGCTTGCGAACGAGATCCCCAACCGGTCCGCCATCAACCGCACCGACCAATGCGATATACCCAGATCAGCGGGTGGTTTCCCACTGTCGGCCAGGGTCTCGGCCACTACAGCGAGCTCATCGATGACCGGGACGCGACCGGGTCGGGGCGCGTCCCTCAGCCCGTCGATTCCGTGCTGCGCATACCGGGTGCGCCACTTGAGAACACTCGGCTGCGACAACCCCGTCAGTCGGCCGATCTCAACATTCGCCGTCCCCCCGGAAGCCAACAACACCGTCCGGGCACGCACCGCCAGCGACGCCGATGATGCATGCCCCCGCGTCAGACACTCGAGACCAGGCCGGTCGCCATCGCGCAAAACCAAAGCTCGAGCCACATAAACCATGACTCAATTCTCGCTACAGATCAGCCTGAAACCCTTCAACGACACGCTACACGAGAGACTCGTGTCCCCAGCTCAGGCGGTTGTTCATTCTGTCCTCGACGTTGCCGAGAGGGGCGCTCGGGATGGCGTCCTGTAAGGAGGATAGCGGTTTCACAAATCAATGCAACCTATTTTTGATACCGCTTTCACAAAGGTTGCGATAGCGCTATCATGAATCGCGCTCGTCGCTCACATGCGAAGCAAAGCGCATCCGCAGAAACATCCGATTGCTATTTCAAGGGAGAAATATGAAACGCGCATGGGTTCTCGCAGTCGCCGCCTGCCTGGTGCTGGTGGTAGTCCCCGCCGTCCCAGCCGCCGCGGCCAATCCTGTAATTACAGTTGACCTCGGATCGTCAACGGGCAGCGTCACGGCAGGCTCGGCCGGCTTTCTCTACGGGCTGGCCAACGAGGGCATACCAACAGACAGTGTCGTTGCCGCACTTCACCCGGACAGCACGGCGCAGATGGCCCCCAGCGGAACGCAACATCCGAACGGCGACGCGCTCCAGGTCGCTCCACAGTTCGTGCGGGACGGTGGCAAAAATATCCTGGTTTATATGCAGGATTACTACTCCACGTGGCCATACCCGAATCCGGGCATCTCCAGTTATCTCACCGTCGTCGCTGCCGAGACAACAGCGGTCGTCGCCGATCCGAATCGATCGAAGTACATTTACGTGCCGTTCAACGAACCGGACCAGCAGTGGTACTCGGGAAATCTCGCCGGCCTCGAGGCCGACTGGAAGCTGGTCTACCAAAAGATCCGGTCGATCGACCCGACCGCCCGCATCGCCGGACTCAACTATTCGGGCTACAGCGCCACCGACTACGCCAACTTTCTTTCATATGCGAAGACCAACAATGTGCTGCCGGACGTCACCACCTGGCATGAGCTGCAGAACAGCTTCTTCACCAACTGGTACTCCAACATCTCGAGTTACCGAGCCGCGGAGACCAGCCTCGGCATCAGCGCCCGCGCGATCTACATTGACGAATACGGCCGTATCACCGGGGACCTCGGCATCCCCGGGAACCTCATCCAGTACATGGCCAGGTTCGAGAACAGCAAGGTCCACGCCAATCTCGCCTTCTGGACGGACTCCGGTTCCCTCAACGATCTGGTTGCGGCGGATGCGAGCAACCAGGTGACGGGCGGCTGGTGGCTCTACAAGTGGTACGGCGAGCTCACGGGCAACACCGTTGCCGTCACGCCGCCCACCCAGAACGGATCGCTGCAGGCACTCGGCACCTACGATGCCGCGAAGAAGCAGGCACGAATCATCCTCGGCGGTTCGCCGAATCCGACCGATGTGTTCTCGACCGATGTCAGCGTGAAGAACATACCCGGCGCGCTGGGCAGCACCGTCCACGCCACCGTCTGGGGCGTGGACAGCTCCGGCACCGGTACCTCAACGGGACCCTACGTTGTGAGCGAAGGCAACTATGCGGTCAGCGGTGGCGCGACGACGATCACCCTCACGGGCCTCAAGGCTCTGTCGGCCTATGAGGTCATCATCACGCCAAACACGGCAACCAACGCGATCGTCGCCAACAGGTACGAGGCGGAGTACGCGTCACCGGGCGGGACGGCGAAGGTCACCTATGGCACGAACACGGGCTACTCCGGCACCTACTTCGTTGAAGGTTACGGAGCAAGCAACACGGCCAGCACTAACTTCGTTGTGAATGCGGCATCTGACGGCTACTACAACGTGTCCCTCAGGTACTCGGCGGGCCCCTACACAGGAGCGCCGACGAACCGCACGACCCAGTTGGCATTGAACGGGTCGACTGTGGAGGACGTGGCCCTGCCCGGTACCGCCGACTGGAACACGTGGAACACCGTGACCACCAAACTGTACCTCCAGGCCGGGATCAACCGGATCAGCTACGACGCCTACACGACTGACGACAGCGACGCGATCAACATCGACTACATCGATGTCGCCGCGACAACGGGTACGGTCGGTGCTTACGAGGCGGAGTCTTCGGCCAACACTCTCGCAGGGACCGCAGTTGTCGCTACCAGCTCGGGCGCGAGCGGCGGCAAGTACGTCGGATACATCGGCCTGGGAAGTGGGAACACCCTGACGTTCAACGGTGTCACCGCCGCAACTGCAGGAACCTACGATCTGGTGATCCAGTACGCCAACGACGGGTTCAGCACCGGTGGGGCCGGATACAACACCAACAGTATCAACCGATACGCGGACATCAGTGTGAATGGCGGTGCCAGCTCACGACTGTATTTCCGGGTCACCGGGAGTTGGTCGATGTTCCGCACTGCAGTGATTCCCGTCCATCTGAACGCGGGATCCAATACCGTCAAACTGTCGAACGCCGCGGCCTACGCGCCCGACATCGACAAGCTGACAGTCGCAGCAACAGCTGGCTAAGACAGGCGAGGCGGAGCGACGTCGCTCTTTCTTGGAGCGGCGCTCGCTCCGCCTACTCATGTTCGAGACGAGTCGGCGAGCGCTCCCCGGCGTGTGAGCGAACGGGGATCGCGGAGGTCGGGGAACGGGCGGGATTTGAAGTGTTTGCGCCGCGTCACGTGAGTCGCGGTTGACCCCATCTCGCTGAATTATCAGCGTAGCCACCCCATTGCAATCACGCTGGATACTTATCCAATCCCGGGACCCGTGGGCAATTGCGAGCGAACTGCGCCCGGAATCCGCCACGATGGGTCTCGGGACATCGGTGACGTTTCTGCCTCCTGACCGGCAGCACCGCTTACCTCGTCGAAGAACCCGCCTCCCTGATGGTCTTTGACCAGCACGGCACGCTGATCATGGAACACCCCTGACCAGAACCCGGAACCAAATACGTCGGCAGCGGCCGACCCTGAGGACGACGCCGCAAGAACCTCTGACTGCAACCCCTGTCCTGACACATCACAGGCCCCCAGGACCGCTGTCAATACAGGTAGCGGGCGTCGTCATTCTGCTTGCTCGTCGAAGGCGAGATCGGCGGCCGCCAGATTCTGCCGAAACTCGTCGCCGCCCGAAGGATCGCGACGTCCTCACGCAGACGCAGTCCGGCCATGGATCGTGTGATCCGCGGAGGCTCGGCCGGCGAGGATTATTGCGATTCGATCCGCGCTGAAGGAGGCTGTGTTTCGCGTTGGTCAAGACGAAAGAAATCCGATTTGAGAAGCAACCAGGATGTCGCGGCTCCGGCAACCAAGGCAACACTCACGAAGTCGAACCACGGCGAACTCAATGGAAGATCCGTATATAGCCGCGGAGCTATCGCGGCCGAAATTCCGCCCGCGACGGCCACGATACCCGCGACCGCAATGACCGAGACGACGAGAGACCTCCTGGTGGCGCGACTCCTGATTTTGGCGATAACCAACAACGCGAGCCACCACGCAGTGCCGAAAACGAGGCCACTCAACGTAGCCAAGGCGAATCCGACTGCAATAAAAATCGGTACGAAGGAGGCTGGGCCCGAATCGCGGTAGTCCCGTGAAATGGTTGGAAGGACAGCGCCGAGCAATTGCGCGAGAGTCATGCCAGTGGACACGACGGAGGTGGTAACCCACAGCCGAGCACGGGGGCGACCTTGATGGGCAGCACCCCCCTCGCGAGAAGCCTTCAATAATTGCGCCATGTAGCACCCCTCAGGTTGTCAGATTGATATTGCCACATGAGCCACGCTCCGGCCGGCGCGCCAAAGTTTACGATGGGAGCCGAGACCGATTGCGCTGTCTGCCTGAGGTAAAGATTCCCGTGACTCACGAAGGTACTGAACGTGATCGTTGAACCCCGGTCATCGAAATAGCCCTTGCTGACCACCGTGAAGGTAGTCGAGTTGTGTCCATAGCTCACTTTCACCGTTCCATCGCCCGGAGCAACACCGTACAGTGCGTGGAGATGGCAAGTCCGGCCCTTTGCGAGCCGAGAGCACCCTGTGATGGGAAACGGGAATACTTTATGAGGTTGCGCACGGAAAATGGCCATGGCGCGCGCGGCGCCTCCGTAATTCCTTACCGATCCAAGTTTTTCCGTGTACTGATATGAATATTGCCCAGTGAGGTCGCTTTTGTTGATGGGGTCGTTGGGGTAGTTGTAGTCGTTGCTGTTGCCGCCGGCGACGGGGTCCACGGATAGGAACCTGCCCAGCAGGGGTACGTACTGCCGTGCCCCCATTTCGATGGTGGCGATGTCTCCCGAATGCTGGTATTGCTTAGCGTGGGAGCCTTCCCACCCGAAGGTCGCCCCGGGCGTGGTGGTGTTAGTGGGGACGCTCGCGTTCGCGGCGGCGGTTCCGATCAGCCCGGTGGTCGGATCGATGGGGTCACCGAAGGGGTCATACGTGGCGATCGTGCCGGTGCGGGTTCCGGTCTGGTCGGTGGTGACGGTGTCGTCGCCGTGCAGGTCCGGGTAGGACCACACCTGCGAGGTGGAACCCTGAATCGACACCGTCACCCCTCCCGGAAGGGGCAGGCTTTCTTCCTGGACAGCGTTCGTGGTGGCGTTGATGGTGAAGGCGATGCCTCCCCCGCCGGTGTAGTCGACGGTGGTGGTGGTCCCTCCGGTGGTGGTCGCCATGGCGACGATGTTGTCACCCATGTCGCGGGTGTAGACGACGGTGGCACTGTTGGAGGTGGTCGACATGTGCCGCCCGGTTTGGTCGTATGTCATCGTCTCGTTCACGGTTGCCGTATCCGGCAAGGTTGTGGTGTCCCCGTGGGAGTCGTAGGTGAGGTTCGGGGTGGCACCGGTGGAGACCAGCGCCTGCGCCAACAGTGGGGACGCGCCGGCGGGGGCGCCGGTTACGGTGTCGGAGGTGAGCCGGTCGGCGTTGTCGTAGCAATAGGCCACCGCTGTTGCGGTGCCACCGTTGGTCGAGTCGGTGGAGCCAGTCCGGTTCCCGTCGGCACCAGCATTCGCGTTCGCTCCGCACCCGCCGGTTGCGGCGTAACTATAGGTGAGCGCGTTTTGCGGGACAGTCGCCGCCACCAGCTGTCCTGCGGTGTCGTAGGTGTAGGTCGACTTGTATGCGGTGCTAGTTCCAGTGTCGGTGATGGTGTTCTGAAGTATTCGCCCGGACTGCGACAACACGTTGCTATCCGACACGCCAGACTGGCCAGCCGCGAACGACCACCCCTCGCCTGTCACGGCGCCGGTGGGTGAGTATGTGACAGATGACAGGCTGGTGTTGTTGCTGAACGAGACTCCGGTCAGCCGGTCAGTGCTGTCGTAGGAGGCCGTGGCGGCGACGGTGGTACCGTTCAGGGTCTCCCCTGTCGTGTCACCGTCGACATCGTACGAATACGCCAGTGTTTGCACACCCGTCCCGCTCGATCCGGCCGGCGGGGTGACGACGCTTTGGGCCAGTCGACCCGATTGGGGTGTGTAGCTGTTGGTCGTGCTGGTCCCCCATACGTCGGTCGAGGTGACGGTGCGGCCCAGGAGGTCAGCGACGGTGGTGACAATGTCCCCGTGTGGGGATCCCGCGATCGGGGTCGTGTCGGAAACAGAGGTGGTGAGCGGGTCGCCGGCGACTGCGTAGTTGGTGGCCACCGTTCGCCCCGGATACACCGGGCTGGTCCCGTATTGCGGGTAGGCAACCGTGGCCACCCGTCCGCGACTGTCATAGGTCGTGCAGGTCCACGCGGCATCTCCGGTGCTGAGTTTTCCGAGAGCCCGGCCGAGCGCGTCGTAGACGTAGTAGGTGACGGCTGCCGCGTTGGCACCGGCTGCTGGGGTGGGTCCGGTGGTGTAGGCGAGCATCCCGTACTGGGGCGTGCTGCTGGGAAGGCCACACACGCTCGAAACCACTCCTGCTGCAGCCGGCAGGGAAGATATCGTGCCTGTCGCGCCGTAAAAGGTATTTGTCGATAGAGTTGCGGACCCTGCAGGTTTGGTGGAGGTCAGTTGCCTGTTGTATCCGGTGGATCCGGATTCGTAGGTCGCACTGGCAGTCAGGTTCAAGCCCGCCGGATCAACGCTCGTGCTGCCAACTTGCCCGAGCCACGGCGAGGCACCGTACCCGGTGCTGGTGTTGGAGGCGGGCACCTGGGCGCTCGACACCCCAGCGATAGCGGGGGCTGAGTCGTAGGCGCGGGTGGCGGTGACGAGACTGTAGTTCGGCGATAACGCGGTCCCAGGAACTGTCACGTTGCTGCTGGACGGTGGAGTCCAGGACAGTTGCAGGTACGAACCGCCGGTGAGTTGGCTGTAATCGATGCGGACCCGCACCACCTGCCCCGCGGTCGCGGTAAACGTCCCCGTGCCGGTGGTCCCGTTCGCGGCGGCAATCTGCACGTCGTTCAAATACAGGGCCGAGACGCCACTTGCCCTCAGCGACATCGTGTAGATGCCGGCGGTCGGGAAGGTGATGGTGCCGGTGAGGCGGGCGGAGAAATTGGTGGCAGGAATGCCGGGCTCCGGTGCGGTGGTGCCGTTCCAGGTTTGGTTGACCGTCCCGTCTGCGGTCCCGATCCCGACCGTGTAGAGCGCGGGCGCCCCGGACAGGGTGGAGTTTCCATACCAGGCGGTGTGCAGCCCGGCGAGCCCGCCATCGTAGGAGGTTGAAGAGTGCCCGACCGGGGTTCCGAGCGCAGCGCAGCTGCTCGTGCCGGCGTTTTGTGCACCGACTGTGGTGAGGGAGCCGACCGGAAAGCAGGAGGCAGGTGCGGGACCAAAACTGTCCGTCTTTCGGTCTTGAGTGTCGTACACGATCGTGGACTCCTGCCCTTGCGGGGTGAGGGTGGCCAGCAGGTCGTCGTGGTTGTTCCATAACTGTGTGGTGGTCAGCCCGGACGGGGTGTGGGAGGTCAGTTCCCGAAGCGACGAATCGAACGTCACGGTCCCGTCATGCCCGTCGGCCGGAGCCGCTGTCGGGGCGGGGAGCCCTGCGACGTCGACAAAGGTTTTCCCTGTCGTTGACCCAAGCGGCACCGGGGACGTCAGCGCGCCGGTCGGATCCGGGTAGCTGGCGTACGTGTAGGTGTGGGCCGGCTGCAGCGACGCTGTAACCCCGTCAGGGGCGGGAAGAGTCACAGAGGTTGTGCGGCCGGAGCTGTCGTACGCGATGGTGGTCTCGTTCGTGGTGCTGTTGCTGCGGGAGCTGCCGGGAACGTTCACCCAGTCGTTCTCGAATGCGTTGCGCACCTGGGTGAGGCGGCCATTGCCGTCGTACCCGAAGGTGCTATCCGCGCCACCGGGATCTGCGACCTCAGCCAGCTCGAGGCACGACATGGGGTATTGCCCGTTGGTGATAGTCGGGCACACCGCGGCTTCGCTCAAGTAGAACAACTGGGTTGTGTCGCTCGCCCCGGGAACGTGACCTGGGTACACGATTCGGCACAACGTTCCCGCCGGCGGCGCAACAAATCCAAGACCAGCAGGGACGGGGCAGGCGGTGCCTGTGCTGTCGGAGTCGGCGGAGGTCAACCCGTCGGCGGTTGCGGTGTCCCCTTGGTAGGCGAACACCACCTGCCGTGAATAGGTCGGTGTTGTGGCACCGTTGCTGGAGAGTCGATCGGACAGGCTGGTGAGCCGACCCGTCGCCGGGTCCGCTGTGGCCACCGGTGCGGCCGGTTTCAGGGTGTCGGCCGGGGTAGTGACCGAGGCGATCCTCCCAGCCTGGTTGAACACATAGACGGTGCCTGCTTCGTCGGTGAAGGTGACGATGCCGTTCTGGTCGAGCGCAACCGTTCCGTTCTCACCGGCCGGTGGGGTATATCCGCCGGTGGATGTCTTTGTGTAGGTGTACGCCGTGCCCGAGGCATCGGTCAGGGTCACTGCACTGTCGGTGATGGTCGCCGACACATACTGGGACGCGTCACCATCGATGGGCGCGGAGGCTGACCATGCGGCCGGCAACGACTGGTACGCGGTGGTCAACCACGACGAGGGCACCGGGTAGACGTTGCCGGATCCGTCTTTGACCATCAGCTCCGCCGACGCGGTCACAGCACCCTGGTAGTAGTCGAACTCGATCGGCACAGCCCCCGCCGCGGCGGTCGTGCTGGTCGCCCACTGCTGACCTGCGGGGCTCACCCACTGGTTGATCAGTTGCGTTCCCCCGACGGTCAGCATCGATCCGTCGTCGGTGTTAGTGCCGAACGTGTACGGACCCCCGCTGGTGGGGAGGGTGACGTACCCGGTCCATTTCGCCAGAAAATACGACTGCGGTACCGACGGGGCGGGGGCTGCGAGGCCCCAGTTGAAGTTCACGTTCGCATCCGTGCGGGTCAGCACCGGGGTGCGTCCCGTAAAACTGAAGCTGGTGGTCGAGGTTTGCCCCGCGTTCAGTGCGTTGTAATAGGAGCCGGTGAGGCCCTGATATTTGTTCGCCGGCGTCAACGAGTTATACGCAAACGACAGACCCATGGCCCCGCCGACGGTCGCGACCGTCGGGGATGCGAACGACAGGGACGCGTTACCGTTGGCCAGGTTCGCCGTGACCGGACCCTCGGTGTCCGTCGGGGACGGGCCGTTGGCGCCGATGCGCAAGTTTTCGGAAAAGTGGGACACCCACGGGCTCACTGTCGTGTCGAACCCGTCAAAGGTGAGGACCTGCACCGAGTACGCCACCCCATCCTGCAAGGTCCCCGTCGGCGGTGTCCACGTCACCGGAGCGGACCCCGACGGGGTCAGCCACCCGGAGGTTGTCACCGCGCCGGAGTTGCCGTTCGAGCCGGTCGCGACCCGGAACTGATACTGCACCGCGTCACCGTTCGCGTCGGTGACCTGCGGGGTCGAGAACAGCGGCGACAACGACGACACGACACTCTGGTCGGCCGGAACCACCTGACCCTGCGCCGGGGACGGGGCCGGGGTGTTGGTTTTGAAATACGCGGCTGCGTTGGTCGGTGATGGCTGCGGGTTACCCCACCCGTAGGGGGACATGTCCCGCACATACGCCCGATAGTAGTAAGTCGTGTTCGCAGTCAACGCGTTCGCAGGCACCTGGAACGCTCCGGTGCCCACAATCCCCGAGTCATAGGCGATGGCGGCGAAGTTGGAGGTGGTGGAGAACTGGTACTCATAGGACAGTCCCTGCCCAGTCGGATCCGACGGGGAAGCGGCCTGCACGATCGGTTGGACCGGAGCGCGCACTCCGTTGACCGGCCCGGAAACAGAACTGATCGTCGGCAAAGCGACGGACTGCAACACCACCGAGGTGTTCATCGCCCGGTACGACCACTGGGTTTCATCCCCGGTCAAGAACATGTAGCTGCCGGATTGGCCGGCGTTGATCCATTGATTAAAATAGCTACCGATATCCCCGGACTGGGTGGTGCCCACGGTGTAGCAGTACGGCATCGTCCCCATCGCAGGTCCGGCCCCGTTGTAGGAGAACGCGGACGCCCAGGAGATGTTCTCGGTGAAGCAATCGCCCTGACCGACGCCCTGCCCGGAGTAATACGCCATCCGCAAATACGCGCCGGTCAGCTGCTGCCCGAAGTCCTGCTCATAGTTGTAATGCACGATCGCCCGCCAGTTGCAGCAACTCCCAGACTGCGCGTTGAACCCGAGCAGTGCGTGACCGTTGTTGTAATTCCCATCCGACTTATACGAATGGATCGGGCTATCGGCGGACGGATTCACGCTCGGATCAACGGTCACCGGATACACCCGGGCTGGGTCCGACAGCCACGCAAACGACGGCGACAACGTGATCTGCCAATCAGACGCGTTCGCCTTCTGCACATTCCAGGCGACCGCCTCAATCTCGCCACCCTTCTCGCCGCCCTTAGCCGAGGAATCCCACATCTCCGGCGCCGGCAGAGAGAACACCACTGTCCCGTCGCCCTTCACGAAATCAAGGTCACCGAGCTTGTCTGTGATCGCGGACACATCGCCTGTCTCGGACACCGTCCACGTGTACGTCGGCGCACCGGCCGGGGCAGCGGACAGGATGATCGACTCCTTCACACCCCCCGTTTGCACTTGATAGGTGACATTCGCATTCGGCAGTGCGTTCGGATATGACACCGAGTCCGTAGACGTGCCCGCAGAGGTACCCGCAACCGACTTTAGGAACGGGTTCGGGCGCTGAACCGACGCCGAACCGGCACCCTGAAGCCTGAAATCCAACGTCGCCCCATCCCGCGCCACATGCAGCATCGACCCGGCATTGGCGGCGGCACCAAACTGCGGATGCAACGGATGCGTGTCATCCCCAAGCTTCCCGCCGCCGATCGACGACAGAGTCGTCTGCGACGGAACCCAGGAGGATCCGACCTTCACATTCACCGGCGCATCCGAGACCACCGTCTGCTTCAGACCGTGGCTATCGGTCGACGTGTTCGAATACTCCGACCGCGAAGTCACAGTCGCCGTAGCGGCATCGAACTTCGGGGCCGGCTTGGTTACCACCTTCGGGGTGGGCAAAGTAACACTGTGGGTGCTGAAATCGCCCTGCGGCTCCGACGACTTCGGCAGCGACACCGCATGCGAAGCAATCCCATGAACGACCACGGGCGCTGATGTTTTCACGGCCACCGCCGCCCGTGCTACAGGCGATGCGTCTGCCGGGACAGCCACCCCCACCACCAAAACGGTCGCGACCAGAACAGCCAAAAATGGGCGACGACGACCTAAAGACATAGTGACTCCAGCGGTATTGGGAGAAAGAACACTGGAGTAGACCAAGCTGTCCTGATCGGAAGCTACTGGATGTACTCGCCACTCCACAAGGAGCGAAACGGCGGAAAAAAACAGCCGCGCCCCCGCTTCGGGGGCACCCCCGAATCGTGGCCCCAGCAAACAGACCGAAACGTCTACCACCGCCCCGACCAACGACCCCCAGAACTGGGGGGCAACCGATTCGTGCAGGAACGCAATCGGTGATGGTTTGTGGCCACCCACCCAGATCTCGTGCCAGCGTCGCGGCGCTTAGTCATCGAGTCGACCACACGCTCCACTGTAATTTCGTGCTCAATCTGCCCGACCGACCCCATGATCGTGAACAGCGGACCCAGTCAGTGTCCATTGCCACCACCCGGTAAGGCACCCTCCGACTGGTAGCAATGGACACCGCCCCGGCCAATATCGGGCACCCCCGAAAGACACGGGCCGGTCAGCTCGCCGGATACCAAAAACGGTGCCAGAACTACCTACCGAAACAACCTTCTTCGGCAGATTCGACCAGATTCGGGGTTGAGCCGCATCGAAACGGCAAATCACGCCAACTCACGCCCAACAGGCATCTAAACGCAACGCCGTTCAGTTAAGCCGTGTTGCCGCAACTCAGCGTCTGGAAAATTGACGGGGCCCGCTGACGCAAGTGGCCTTGACCTCGTGTCCACGAAACGTGGTCAAGGCCACCAATCCTGGTGCGCGAGGATGGTGCGCATGTGCGGACGCTTCTCTATGACCAACGAGACCAATGAGCTCATCACTGAATTCGTCGCCGCCGGAGGGGAACCTGAGGACTGGGTCAAGAGCTGGAACATTCGTCCTACCGATCAGATCGCGATCGCCGTGGAGTCCAAGAACACCGGGCAGCGAAAAATCCGCTCCGCTCGGTGGAGTCTTGCTAGGCCTCGTCAACCACAGCTTCGCGGCGACTATCCGAACTTCAATGTCCGGCACGAAACGGTCGTCGAAAAGTTCCCGTATGCAGTTCGTCGTATCCTTGTTCCCGCAAACGGCTTCTTTGAGGGCCGCAACGCTGGAGGGACATCGACGCCGTTCTATCACTTCTCGACCGAGCACCCCCTGCTCGCGCTGGCCGGCGTGCAGTCGTATTGGGTTGATCCGAGCAAGCCGCGACGGGGCGACTCGGGCTTCATAGCGACGGTTGCGATTCTCACCATGGACGCCATCCCGCGCCTGGCCGAGATTCACCCTCGCAACCCGCTGATGATCCCGAAGGATCAGTGGGACTGGTGGCTGGATCCGAAGACCCCCAGCGACAACAGCCTTATGGGTGCTGCGGCCGAGTCCTCGAAGGTGATCGCCGAGACGATCCAGTTCCACCAGGTCGCCTCACCGATCCGCGGCGAGGGCAAAGAGGTCGCCTCACCGATCTAGCGTCAACGGACATCCGCAGCCTCCTGGGTTGTCACGAAACTCCTTGATCCGTGCCCCGCGCTCATCGGGGTCGGTGCTGCTCTGGAGGTTCAGTTCACTCATATCTCGAGACGTCATGAGGTCAACCAAACCGGGGCAGTCCCCAATCAGCTTTAGGGTCTCTTAGGCTCCGCCCCCGTTCGCGAGCCGGGTGGGTCCCGCTTAGATTGCCCCGGTGGTCCTGAGCCGAGTTGACATACTCACTCTCTTGAGCTGTCGCTGAGGACCGCGTTTCCGTCCTCAGCGAAGGCGTTCGTTCGGCGACAGGAGAAGCCCTCATCCGCATGCTGACTGGCTGCAATTTCAGCCACGCGAGCGGGGTTCGGCGGGAACGTTTTGTCGCGCCGGAATGGGCAGTCCAGGCAGGGTCCTCGAAGCCCGAATTTGCCTCCGATTCCGCGAGTCATGAGAGCCATTCTTCCATCGCCGCTCAGCTCCTCATCTAAGCCATCGGAGCATCTCAACGGACGACCGTAGCCAGATCCCCTATTAGACGCTGGCGCGCTGCCTGGCTCGCATGTAGACCATCTCCGCAGGACCGCTGTGACGACGTGTGAACCTGCCGCCGAGGCGTGCGTCAACACGTCCGTCGGCCGCTGCGGTGAGTAGCTGCTCCAGCCCGTAGATGCCCGCAGCGGCGATGAGCGAAGGGGTGATGGAGAGTACGCAGGTGACGAAGATATCCATCGCCTACTTATGCGCAGTCCCGGGCCGTGGCACGCTGGAGACTATGTGCGGCCGCTTTGCAATGTCAAAACCAGTGGACAACCTCATCAAGGAGTTTCGTAGCCGAAGGTGGCGACTTCCGCGACTGGCGACCGTCCTGGAATGTTGCCCCGACACTGAACATGGCTGTGGTCCTCGAATCCGCGAAGGGTGAAGCGGAGCCGGTCCGTCAGCTCGAACCCGCACGGTGGTCTCTGACGCCTGGCTGGTCGAAGACGCTCCCGACGTTCAACGCACGGTCCGAGGGTATGGCGGAGAAGGCGACCTGGCGGGGCCCGCTGAAAACGCATCGCTGCATCGTGCCCATCGACGGTTTTTACGAACGGGTTACCGACCCTGTCACGAAGAAGAAGACCCCGTTCTACATGTCCTTGCCAGACGGGAAGGAGTTGGAGCTCGCAGGGCTGTACTCCTGGTGGCGGGACCACTTGAGAGCAGATGACGACCCGGACGCGTGGACTCTCACCGCGACCATCCTCACCTCCGACGCGGTTCACACGCTGGAGAACATCCACGACCGGAACCCGGTCCCACTCCCCCGCGCATGGCGAGACATCTGGCTCGACCCGACAATCGAAGGGGACCAGGCTCTCGTCGACACGGCGGTCGCTGACGCCGTCACGGTAGCGAACACGTTGGAGATTCGGGAGGTCGCGCCGCTCAAAGGTGACGGCCCGAAGCTGGTGGAGCCGGTCAGCCAGACGCTGTCGTCACCGATGGTGAATGATGCGGTACTCGCTGACGTCCTGGGATGCGCCGCGCCGGCCGCAGGTGAGGTAGACCTGTTCACGGATAACTGTGACTCTCGGCGCGCACTGGTACCGCTCGTTCCAGGAGTAGCACGGCGAGACAACGAGATTGCGCGCGACCCAGAGGCATATCTCCGCTTGCTGAAGCTCACAGGACAGAGCGAGTAACCCGACCGTACGTGGGTGCCTCAAGGCCCGGCCTCTCGCTTCATCTGTATGCACAGAACAGTCTGTTGACTTAAGGTTCCCTCACCGCTACTGTTCGAATGTGTTCAGTGAACGTGTTCAGAGTCTACGGTATGGCGGCTGTGCCGATGCCTAATTGCCCTCACTCTTCGCTTGGTGAATCCAGCCTGGCGACCTTGGATGAACGTGCGTTGAACGTTCCTCCGCACGAGCAGGATGATCTCGCCGATCCCAATCCGGTCGACAAAGTTCGCACCATGTTGGATGCGATGCGTCGAACTGCCGTCGTGTCCTCCGACAAGGGGGTCCGGTTCCACACGTCGCTCCATGAATCCGAGCGCGCGACTTACTCCGATCTCGACGATCGTGCAAAACATGACGCCGTTCTCCTCTGGCGTAGCGGCTTGAAGCCAGGTGATCGCGTTGTTCTGGCGTACGACGCAGGTTTGGAATTTCTGCGGGCGCTGTACGCGACAACATACGCCGGCCTGGTGATCGTCCCGGCTCCGGTCTCGGTGGCGGTGGACGCGGGCACTCTTTGGACGCGAATTACTGACATCGTTCACGACTCGGGCAGTCGTGCGGTCTTAGCGTCTTCGAAGATCGTTGAGCTTTTCGCCTCTTTTGACGCTCCGTGCGCGATGGTGACGTTGCCCGCCGACCAAACAAATTTTGCTGAGTTGTGGACGGATCCGGGGATCGAACCTTCCGATGTCGCGCTCATCCAATACACATCGGGATCGACGGGCTCGCCAACAGGTGTGATCGTGAGCCATTCGAACCTGGTGGCCAACCAAACAGCTATGGCGACCGTTACCCGGAGCGGTGAAGATCCTGTCGTTCTCGGGTGGCTTCCTCACTATCACGACATGGGTCTCATTGGTTTGTACCTGCAGCCTGTCTTTGCCGGATATGACCTGGTGCTGACCAGTCCCAGCCAATTTCTCCGACGCCCTGCGCTGTGGTTACAACTCATTACCCGTTATCGCGCTACAACGACCGTCGCCCCTGATTTTGCTTACAACCTCTGCGCCAAGGTGGTGGCAGAGGACCTTCTCGGAGAGCTGGATCTCTCTTCACTCCGAGTGGTAATCACCGGCGCTGAACCTGTTCGCATCGCTACCCTGAATCGATTCGCTGATCGCTTCGCGAAGGCAGGATTCGACCCTCAGTCGTTTGTACCCGCTTATGGAATGGCCGAAACGACCTTGCTGGTCACGGCGAAGCCAACCGGAGACACGACTGTTTCAGTTAGCTTGGACCTAGCTTCACTGCAACAAGGGGTGGTGGCGACCGCAGCGACCGGCCCGACGGTGGAACTCATCTCGTGTGGGCCGGTCGCGCCGGGTCACCGCATCGCAATCGTCGAAACGGGATCGATGACGTCCGCAGCCCCCGACACTATCGGGGAGATCTGGGTCACCGGCCCGAGCGTCGCACAGGGCTACTGGGCGAACCCCGGCAAAACCGCGGAAGCCTTCGGGTGGAAGCTCCCCGGCGACGCCGGCGCGTACCTGCGAACGGGCGATCTCGGCTTCTTCCACGACACGGGTCTAGTGATCACTGGTCGAATTAAAGACTTGATTATCGTGCGCGGTAGAAACATCTATCCCACTGACATCGAAACCGAAGTGGCGAGCGGGCTCTCAGCTGCGGTGAGCACGGGGAGTGCGGCATTCGAATGGGATGACGGACACGTTGTCGTCGTAGTCGAGCTCCGCAAGGATGTCGACCCAACACACGTCGACTTCGTGAGACGGGCGGTCGCCGTGCAGTTTTCACTCGAGCCGCTCGGGCTCGTTGTCGTTCGACCAGGGAGCATCCCGCGGACAACTAGTGGGAAAATCCAGCGCCAGCTCACCCGAGCACGACTGGCTGAAGGAAAAGTCCCGGTTCTGCTTAGTTCAGGCGTCACGCTACCGCGCCCATTCTTAGGCCAAAGCGAACTGGCGGTCGAGCGATGATCGATGCTTTCGCGCGGGCCGCCGAACTCGACGCATACCTTGGACGACCACGCGACGCGAATTCGATCATGCGCGAGCAGGACTCTCTCAAATGGGACGCGGAAGGCACATTTCCTCAACCTGCGGTCGATGCATTGGACGAATGGGGGCTTCAACGCGCCTACGTTCCAAAGACATTGGGCGGCGACCTCGTCGATGTCCTTCCCGCCATGCTGCAGATACGTCAAGTCGCACGGCGAGACATAACCACCGCAGTAGCTCACGGAAAAACGTTCCTGGGTTCGTTGTGCTCTTGGCTGGCTGGAGGTGATAGCGCCGATCTGATGTCATCCATCGTCCTGTCGGGATCCGCCGTGTCCTGGGGGCTGACCGAACGCGGGCGAGGGTCCGACATTCTTCGTTCCGCCACGCGCTACACGGGGACCAAGGGTGGCAGACTCACGGGCGGCAAATGGCCCATCAACAACGCAACGCGGGGACGCGCGATGTGCGTTTTGGTCCGCACCCGAGACGAAACGAGCCCCCGCTCCCTGTCCCTCGCGCTCGTCGACAAGAACGAAAGTGGTAGCGCCGGCGTTAGCTACGCCCCGAAAGTACGAACTCACGGGGTGAGGGGCGCAGATATCAGCGGGATCGACTGGAACGACGTTGCCATCCCGAATAATCGATTCATCGGCCAAGAGGGCCAAGGCCTGGAACTGGTACTTCGCGCTCTGCAGCTGACACGGCCGACCTGCACTGCACTGTCGCTCGGCGGCGCGGATCAAGCTGTCGACGAAGTGCTGAGATTTCTACGCCACCGTCGTCTGTATGGCCGCGGTTTGGGAGCTTTGCCGAAGGCGCGTGCCGACGCGGGCGCAGTGATAGCCGACTCCTTGGTCGCAGAGGCGACCGCCTTTGTCGGTGCGCGTCATGTCGTCGAACTGACCGAAGAAATGGCCCTCGTCAGCGCTCTTGTCAAATATGTGGTTCCCGCGACGGTTGATTCGCTATTTCGGGACGCGACCGGTCTTTTGGGCGCGCGATCACAACTCATCGGAGTCGACGGCGCCGGACGATGCGAGAAGGCGACCCGGGATAGTCGCGTCGTCGGAATTTTCGACGGAAACTCGATCGTCAACTTACAGGTCATCATCAACGAGTTCCCCAGTGTCACAAAAAGCTCGGGCGACCAGGTCGACCTCGACAAGATGCTCAGCGCACTCGACGCGGCCGCACCAACCAACGGTCTGATGCTTGAAAGGCTGCGGCTGATGACACGGCGCGGATCGACGCTGATGACCGCCGTCCCTCAGCTGTGCGCAGCCGTAGCGTCCGGCGTGGATCCGCCCCTTGAACGAACCGTGGAGGAGTTCGCGCGCGGTGTCGCTGACCTAATGGATGACATTCGGCTCGCTGAACGAACAATGGCTCCGGGCGGCGCGCATTTCGATCTCGCTCGCAGGTTGGCCGAAGCATTTGCCGGCGCGTGCTGCCTTACCGTTTGGTCAAGCAACAGCGCTCCCACGAACCTCGCTCGCAATCAGGTCTGGCTCGCGGCGGCACTAACTCGTGTGAGCCTCCGAATGGGACTGCACGTTCGGGAGGCCGCTGTGAACGACTCCGACCTCTACGACCTTTGTGCTGCGGCTGGAAGTGCCGGCGAGCCCGTCACCCTCTTCGAGGGGTGGGTCGCATGAACGCCGAAACAGTAGGAGACGTCGAAGACCTGGAGGGGGTCTTCGGGAATCCCACGTGCGAACAGGGATCCTTTACCCACGACACGATCGTCCGAGCGGACATCGACCGCGGCATTGTGAACAGCGCCGCACTACAACTCGACGAGTGGGGCTTCGCTGCTGAGTTCGTCCCCGTCAGCCGGGGTGGGCGGTGGGCGTCGACTGAGGATCTGGTGCGAAGACTTCTTCCAATTTTTCGACGTGATCCGTCACTCGGACTCGGGCATGGAATCACCTCGCTGATGGGCGCGGCGAACGTCTGGGTCGCTGGCGATGAAGACATGCAGTCGCGAGTAGCGAAACGACTCCTCGCTGGTGAACGCATCGCTGTGGGGTTCCACGAGTTGTCGCACGGGAACGATCTGATTGAAAATGAGTGCATGGCCGTTCGGGTGACCGAGCCCACCGCGGGTTGGCGAGTCGATGGCCGCAAGGAGGTCATCAACAACATCGATCGCGCTGAATCGGTCCTACTTTTCGTGCGGACGGACCCGGAGTCGGGGCCAAGAGGTTTCAGCCTGCTGCTCTGGCATAAAGACGAAACGCGACCCGGGCGCGTGGACACCAGCCGGCGCCTGCTCACCTCAGGCATGCGCGGATGCCTAATCGGCGCCGTCGAGATAGATGGTCTTGTCCTCCCCGCTGAGTCACTTGTCGGAGACCGCGGCGCAGGCGTCATGACAGCGCTTCGCGCCTTCCAAATCACTCGCTCAGTGATTCCAGCTCTGGCGGCTGGTATTGTCGACGCCGCCATCAGGCTTTCGGTGGGGTATGCCCGCGATCGTTCCCTATATGGCGCGAGCGTTTGGGATCTGCCACATGCCCGGACGCTCGTCGTAAGAGCATGGGCCGCGCTCCTCGTGGCCGACTCCTTTGCTCGCGCCGTGGTGCGTACTCTGCACTTGCGCCCGGACGAAACATTCCTGGCCTCCGCGGCTTCGAAGTATCTAGTTCCTCTGCTGTTGAACGGTGCGATGGAGGACCTTTCGACTCTGTTCGGATCGAATTTCTATGCGATCTCCCCTCCTTACGGGATCTTCGAGAAGTGGCTCCGCGATCTGGTCGTCGTTCCCATCGGCCATGCAGGATCGACATCCTGCTTACTGACGCTCATCCCCAACCTCCCGACCTGGGCTCGACGCTCTCGAAGAGACAACCCCTACGATCCGCGTCTTTTTTCGACCGACTCCGATTTCGACCAAGTCGATTTCGGTACGATCGGTGTCAGCGCGGGCCGAGTGGACTCGCTGACCGCTCCCCTTCGATCCGAAATCGTCCTAGCCACGTTTCGAGCAGAACATCCGACGCTGGTGGTCATGATCGACGCGTGGGCACGCGAATTGGATCTCGTCCGAGACGACGCACTGGCTCTACCGATTTCTGAACTCGGGTCGGATGCGTCCGTCGCTGCGTTCGACATCGCAAAGCGACTCACCGCAGTCATGGCAGCAGGGTCAGTCCTCGGAACGTGGTTCGAAGGACGTTCCACAAGCACCAGCCCGTTCAGCGACGGCGACGTTGCCATTACCGCCGCTCTCGATCACCTCTCCTCGCTCCTTAGACCTCGAACGGCCGAGGAATCCAGAACGTACAACTCGCGCGCGCGAACACAGGTTTCGATCGACGCTGCGGCCGCACATCTCTTAACATGCGTCGACACAAAAACCTCCTTAGGCACCGAAGAGCTCCCTGTTGCATAACCCGACCGCCCAACCCGAGACGAAACACAAGGAAAAATGCCCGAAAACCACGGCGCCCCCATCGAAATTGAAGAATGGCTTATCTCTCGAGTCGCTGCATACGGGGAGCTGAGCTCCGACGCTTTCACGGTCGATACTCCGCTCAGTGATCTCGGATTCAACTCCGTCTACGCGCTCACACTTTGCGGTGACATCGAGGACACTTACGGAATCGATGTCGACCCCACTGTCGTGTGGGATCACCCAACGATTCGCGAGCTCAGCGCAGCGCTGATCGACATGGTCGGCGCGAGATGAGATTTCAACTCGCAGCGACACTTCGACGAATGCCACCGGAAGACGGGGATCTTTCAGCCCTCACTCCTGATGAGCAAGTCCGTTTTGCTGCATCGTCCAAGCGGCAGCGCACCGAACTGCTCGCCGGCCGCCGAGCAGTCCGTGCCCTGGTGCAAATCACGAAATGGTGTGAGTGGCGCGGCATGGAAACCTCGGAGTGCGGCCGACCGCGCTTGCGTGGCTGCGACAACGTGGATGTCAGCATCTCTCATTCACAGGATTGGCTGCTGGTCGCAATCGCTACAGGTCGTCGAGTTGGGGTGGACGTTGAGGTAATCAGCGCGGTCTTCGACCAAGCTTCGCTCGCAAATCGCGCGTGCACGGCAGAAGAGCTCGAGCTCGTCCGCGCTGTCGGACATGACGAACGTCGTCGATGGATGGCCGACCTATGGACCACGAAGGAGGCCATCCTGAAAGCACGAGGCCGTGGACTTATGGACGACCCCAGGCTCGTCTCGATCTCGATCTCGGAGGCGAAAGCGATTCGGGTGCACGCCCCTGCGGCCGAGCTTTCCGTAGCGATCGCAACACTTCCCTGGGAACGTGAGCTCGTCCATGCTGCATAGAGGCGGTGTTGCGAAGCGCGACAGGCTCGACCAGAAGCTGCGCGCCGACACATACCGGGGTCCGTCGCCATATCCACCAAGTGCGATGGGGAGAACAACCACGCGACCAGCCTGGGTTCACCGCGCGGTGCCCGGCTCGACGCGGTCCTGCATTCCTACGGTACTCCGGGGCGCCCGCAGGAACTCCTGGGTCGGATGTCGGGATTCAACCGCAAGCCTGCCGACCTTGACCGCTCCATCGGGCATGGTTAGCCTGTCGAATATGTTCGGTGAACATGTTCAGATAAGGGGAGAAAGACAAATGCCAACACGTGAAGAACTCCGAATCGCAACACACGAGAACGTGATGGCCGCGGCACAAAAACTCTTCAGGGAACGCGGATTCAAAGGAACCACCATTCGCGAGATCGCGGAAGCCGCCGGAGTCAGCGTCGGATCCGTCATGGCCGTCGGCGACAAGAATGGGCTCCTGGTCGCGACGTTCGACCACGCGATCTCCGAGATGCACCAGGCCCAGCCTCCACAGGAGCAATCAAACGCGGAGGTATCCATGCCCAATGGTCCGGTGGATGACGTCATGGCAATTTTCGAACCGTTCCTTTCCATGTTCGGAACTCAGATGGACCTGGCTCGTGAATATGGCGCCATCTTGATGAGCGGGAATCACAGGTCGGTCATCTTCCAAGAGCTCGCCGTAGTTCTCACGTCACAGATCGAACGCACCTTGGAAGCTGCGGGAATGTCGACCGAGAAATCGTCCCTCGCAGCCCGCGGCATCTACCTCGCATACCTCGGAACGATCTTCGTCTGGGCCGGTAGTGGCCTCGCCGAGAATGTTCAACCGATCCGCGATCTTCGCTCGACGATCGCGTTCGTACTGCAAACAGAAGGATACTAAATTGACGCTCATTCCTGATCCGTGGTGGCTTGTCGTGCTCCTGGCAGTCGCCGTGTTTAGCGACGCTGTTATGTCGATCCGACCTCCCAAGTTCATCCGCGACTGCCTGAACGGCGTGAATTTCCCGCGCGAATGGTGGTGGATTCTGGTCGTCATCAAGCTGCTCGCCACCGCCGGCCTCATCGTCGGAATCTGGGTTCCTGGCGTAGCCCTGGCAGCGAATTTCGGCGTCATCGTCTACTTCTTGTCGGCCTCCTACGCCCACATCAGGGCGCACTTCCTCAAGCAAGAATTCTGGATCAACTGCCTCGGCCTCCTGGCCCTCTCCATCGTGGTGTTCATCTTCGCTTTCGCCGTCTAAATAAAACCCAAACCACGTTTCCTAAGGAGAACTCTGTGCTTCCCCCGAAAAATCTCGGTCTGCTGTTCGACTGGCACGCCGAAAAGTCACGCCAAACGGAACTCTTTCTCGACCGCCCCTTCGATGTCGCACCAGATGGCGGAGTCGACTACAACGGGACGCAGCTCGCCGAACTGGTGAGAGAAACCTCCGGCTGGCTCTATTCCGCCGGCGCGCGACGCGGCGACCGGATCGCCGTCATCAAACAGAACCATTTCGACATGATTATCCTGGCGGCCGCCGCCGCGCGCATCGGAGCGGTAGCGGCAACCATTTCCTCCGCCAACCGTCCTGCTCACCTGGCCGAACTCCTCCACAAGCTCGACCCCGCTGTGACCGTCCTCTCATCCTTTGCGTTCGCCGAAGGGCACCGCCAGGACATCGACCTCTCCGGATTCGGAGCCACGGTTGTCTTGGACGCGGACAATGATGTGCCGTCAAACCGGACGATCGCGCTCGATCAGATTCGTGGTGCCGAGGCGCCCGAGCTGAATATTCGGCCGGATGACCAACCGATGATGATCACGCACACATCGGGAACGACAAGCACACCGAAGCTCGTGGTGCACACGGCGGACTCATGCCGAGCGGGAACTCGACTGGAATTTCTCCCCCTCCCTTTCGCTGTCAACGGTCGACACGACATCAGTCTCAGCTCGATCTCGTTCGCACACTCCCGCGCATATGCGTGGGCCAACGCACAATTCCGGTGGGCACCAAAACGTCTCGTCATCGCCAGTAGCCACGCGGTCTCCGACGTCGAGCGAGTCCTCGATTCTCAGCGGCCGACCACTATCGAGGCGACGCCCAACGTCTTCCAACACTGGGTTCCACTGGTCAGGCGTCGTCCGGAATTGTTCTCGCAGGTGCGTTACTACATGAACACCTTCGACATGATGCACCCGTCGATCGTCCGTCCTTTCATCGACGCCTCGGAACGTAAGAACGTCCTCTGGGGACACAGCTGGGGACAGAGCGAGGTCGGACCGATCGCGGGCGGCGCCTACAGCCGCAAGAAGCTCGACCGGTTGGCCGGAACTTCCAAAGACAACATGAACACGATGGGCTGGGCGTGGCCAGGTCTCGTCCAAGCCAAGGTGGTCAACCCGGACACCGGAGCTCGTGTGCGGCGTGGTCAGACCGGGGTCTTCATGGTCAAAGCCAAGTCGCTGTGCGTGGACTACCTGGGTGAAACCGACCGGTATGACGCGAAACGATCCGGTGACTGGTGGAACACCGGCGACATCGGCTACAAGGACATGCTCGGACGCATCTACTTCCTGGATAGAGCCGTCGACGCCATCCCGGGGTCGAGCGCGACCGAACTAGAAAGCATCCTTCTCGACCGGATCAACGGTGCGATCGAGGTGATCGTCCTCACGCGCGGAGACGGCGCACCCGTGCCCGTGGTTTGCGTGGAAGGCGACACGCTTTCGGATGAGGAATGGGCCAAAGCGACGTTGGGGCTGCCACCTCTTGAGAGCCCGGCAGTCATCCCGTGGGGCGAATTGCCTAGAACCTCCACCTGGAAAATCCGTCGCAAGGAACTCCGGCAGGTGGTCTTCGCGGGTCGACCCGACGACACGCCCCTTGAGGAACGCTTCACCTGATTCCGACCGTATGAGAAAACCCGATAACTCTGAAAGGAAGCCCGACGTGGATCCATTTGTTCTCGCACTCGAGCAGACGCTCGAAAGCATGCCTTACAACAGCGCCACGGAGTACCACACGTCGTTCGGAGAAGAGTCGCCCGATTCTCGCCTCGGCGCAGCGTGCGTCTACCAAACGCTCGACGCCGCCCGCCGGGCCGAGGAGATGGGCGCTCCACACCCAGTGTTCCTCCGCGACGAACGCCATGTCGCGGCAGTCTTCGACGCCGAGGGCGACATCATCGTGCTCGACCCATACCTCCTACACCGCGATCCGATCCGATTCCCACGAGACGAGATCCGAAAAGGCCTATCCACTGTCGAAGTGGCAGCGGCACCAGTGCGCGCTGATTCGGACGGCGTTCCCCACGAAGCCAAGGTACTCGCGAGATACAAAACAACACGGTATGGCTACGTCATCCGGCTGAGCTATTCGAAGTATTCGCCAGCCAAACACCTTTACTCCCTGAGTCGTCACTTTTCACTCCGTTCGGACAGCATTTTCAATCCTGCGTACTTCACCGATGACATGTACGGGATGCTCACGCACCCGGAACAGACCAGCGTTTCGGTCAGGGCAGTTTTACCCGGTCTGACGACCACCGCCGAGGCGATCATCCCGCTCCATGGGTTTGCCGAACGGGCATTCGCCAGCTCGGACATCTGGCTGCGCACCAACGATGGACTCATCTTTCCGAACGGCCATGCCCTGTCCGACCAGGTGTGGGGCGAGCTTGAGGTCTCCCTCGGCATCAACCGTGACCTCATCGGTCAGCATCTCGTCGAGGCTGCGCACATTTATAAGAGGGTCGCCGACTCCGGGCGACCTGTCGCCCCCTACTCGTTGGTGAGTGAATGATGAAGATTGGGAGAGTTTTCGTCGCGGGAACCATCCAGGGCGCCAACCAAGGGACGAAAACGGAGGATCAGGGCTACCGCACTTCCATTCCCCTCCTCGTCAAGAGCCATTTCCCTGACGCGACATTCTTCGACCCATCACGTGACGTCGCGCGGGAACTCGGCGATCCGCAAATGGTTGCGCTGGTTCAGTCGCTTCTTCGAGATGCACCCGCAGTCATGGCTACCGATGTCCTGCCGGACCGTGTTCGCGAACTGCGTTCCACATTCCATGCGATGACCCGAGAGGTTACCCAG
>DAINCT010000012.1:0-8118 GCA_036732245.1 Chloroflexota bacterium
GCGAGTGCCGGAGACGTATATGCCCGTGTGGGATGCGCCCGGTCTGCAGTTTCGTGCCGAACGTGGCGACTGGAGCCCGCTGCCCGGGGTAGAGATGCTGTGGACGCCCGGCCACACACCGGGTCATCAATCGATGCTGGTTCGCCTCGAGCCCCAGCCCTGGTTGTTCACCTTTGACGCGGTGTACACCGAGGAGCACTGGCGAACCGGGAGCCTGGGCTCGGTGATCGACATCGCCGCGGCGCGCCGCAGCATACAGCGTCTGCATAGTATCGCCGAAGAAGAACATGCCAAATTGATCTTCGGTCACGACCTGGGTCAGTGGGAATCGCTGGAGATGGCCGATGTATCGGGATCTGTATTCCGCGGGTAGGAGAGGGTATGTGCCCCTGTACCCTGCGGCAGCAATCACCTCCACAGACACACGAAGTGCGGTCGGTGATCCTAAGAATCTTTTCAACTTCCGAACCCTCTCCCTTCAAGCGCCGGACCTATCGTTAGTTTCGAGCTAGCGCAGCTTCTCGATACGACTGGTTAAGAAGAAGGGAAGACATGAAAAGTGATCTCACGCCTCATCAAAACGGCGACACGGTGGAACGGGGCCAGAAACAGCCGAAGTATGCCAAGAGCCGTCACGGGCTCGTGAGGAAAGCGACAAGGACCCTGGCCGGAGCGATTTTGCTGTTGTCAACCGCGACCGCGGGACTCGTCTCCCAACACGTGACGGGCAACGTCGAGGCAGCGGCCGTAGCGGCGGCACCCACTGAGTCCGGCACCATCGTCGTTGACTGGAACAAGGCGCTGGTACAAGCTGTCTCTACACCCGGAGTGCAGCCCGCCACCATTCATCCGACGCGCAGCTTCGCCATCTTGCACACTGCCATGTACGACGCCATTGTCTCCATCACCCACAGCAGCGCGCCGTATCTGTTCTCACTCAACACAGTCGCCGGAGCTCGACCGGATGCCGCGGCAGCCGAGGCCGGTCACTACACACTTGCCGCCCTTTATCCCTCGTTGACGGGCACCTTCGATCAACAGCTCGCATCTGAGCTCGCCGCGATCCCGGACGGGGCCGCGAAACAACGAGGAATCGAAGCCGGCAGGTTGGCTGCCTCCTTCATGTTGGCGGCGCGGTCCAACGATCGGTCGAGCACTCCTCCCCCGCCGGCACCTGCCGGCACGCAGCCTGGCGCCTACCGGCCCACGCCCCCGTTTGTTGCCCCAGGAGTATTCACGCAGTGGCCAGGCGTGACGCCCTTCGTCCTGAATAATGCAAACCAGTTTCAGCCGGCACCACCGCCCAGTCTGAACTCCGCGGCGTACGCTCAGGCCATCAACCAGGTGAAGAGCCTGGGAGCGGTTAACAGTACGACCCGTACCGCCGAGCAAACGACCATCGCAAAGTTCTGGTCCCCCCCCATCTGGGTCACGTGGAATCAGATCGCCGAGAATTCCGCACTCGCGCACCATACCGATCTCGTGCACACCGCGCGGCTGTTCGCGCTACTCAATCTCTCTTTCGCCGACACTGCCATCGCGATGTACGATGCCAAGTACCAATACAACCTGTGGAGGCCGGTGACGGCGATCCGGGAAGCCGGAACTGTCGGGAACTCGGCGGTCACCGCTGACCCGAACTGGGCGCCTCTCCTGAACGCATCTGATCCCTCCTACCCGGGCGCACACAGCGCCATCAGCGGAGCCGGCGCTGCGGTACTGACGAGTGCCTTCGGCACGCACGACAAAATCAAAGTGACGTCCAGTTTGCTTCCCGGTGTCGTCAGGACATTCAAGAGCTACAACGCGGCCGCGACTGAGGCCGGAATGAGCCGGATCTACGCCGGCGTCCATACGGAACTCGACCACGTGTCCGGCATACGGCTGGGCCGACAGGTGGCCGGCTTCGTCCTGCACCAGGCCGGATCACACACCTTCGGTCTTACTCGATAACGATAGCCGGGTTTGAAGAAGGCCCGGTCCCGCAACCTCAAATAACGAGTCCCCCCGGTCGATTCAACAGTCGGCCGGGGGGACTGATTCGCCGTATGCGAGTGAAGGAGAAGTGTCGCGGCGTTGAAGGCACAACATGGCACGTGCCGAATGGGCTACCCGGCACTCCGAGATGATGGAGCAGGCGCTCATCGTGGAATCGGTCACAGAGTGTAGCGGGCAATCTCTACCAGGTTGCCGTCAGGATCTCGCAGATAGACTGACTCCATCGGACCCCTTGCCCCAGTTCTGGGCACCGGGCCGGCAATGACCTCCACTCCCGCGCTTCGGAGTTGGTCGATGACCTCTGCCAGGGGTGTGCTGACAACAAGGCAGATGTCTTGGGTCCCTGGTGCTGGACGAGTCGCCTTGGGCTCGAACTCATTACCGTGTTGATGGAGATTGATCTGGCTCGGGCCGAAGTGCAGTGCTTTTCGTCCCGTATCGAAGGTAATGATCTCCATGCCGAGCACCTTAGAGTAGAAGGCGCAGGTAGCATCAACATCCTCGACGGTGAACACGACATGGTCGATGCTCTCCAGCTGCATGAAGCACTCCTTTCCGATCTTATCTTCGTTGCACACCACCACTTTCGCAAGATTGAGTGCGGCGACGATTTTGAACGATGCGCTCACTCCGGTCATGCGCCGGGACGTTCCTAATCGTCAGACGAGGCAAGGATCTCCACGATCGACACGGCATTGCCGTCGGGATCTGCAATCACGGCCTTGCGGCCGGCACCTGGGATCTCCTCGATTGCACCGGTATCGACCCCGCGCCGGGTGATCTCCGTGAGCGTGGCAGGCAGGTCGTCGACGACCAGGGTCGTGATGCCGCCACCGGCGCGGCCTGCGTCAGCCAGCAGATACAACGAGGCGGTATCCGCGAGTTGCCAGACAGCTTCGGCGTCGTTTGGCAGGAAGGTAGGAGGCCGTCCGAGCAGGCGTTCATACCAGGCCACAGCCTCATCGCGGTTCCTTACGAGCAGGCCGGCAAAAGCGTAACTGACGTTCATCATCACACGTTTTCCCCGTCTATTGACCAATCGTATGGAGGGGCCCACTTAGCTATTCTACTAACGACCCATTCGTCTCGATATCACGCAAGCTGCCATGAAACGCTGTGCTGGGCACTGAGCTGGACGAACTTCTGGCTCACGGCGCTTGCAGAGCGCATCGCACAGTAGTGAATGGAGGTAGGCCGCGGCCTACCCCCGTAGGATGCTCTGTCGCTCGCGACTTACTGACGTCGGGCGCCATCGGCGAGCATTGCCAACTCGCCCAGGCGGTCGAAGAACTTCGGTGACTGCCCGATGAACAATCCATCGGCGATGAACGATTTGACGGTTGCTACCGCACCGCCGCTCCCATCCACCAGGGTGGGCCGAATGATCGACACCTTCGGCAGGTGGGTATTCAGGAACACGGTCGGCTCGGGCATGATCAGATTGGTCTGAGTATCCTCGCTTCCCGACGCGTTGAGATCGGGAAACTGCAATCCGTTCGTGGGATCGGTCAGCACTTTGGCATTGCCTGCCTTGTCATGCCAGGTCTGGAAGTGCATCGTCTCGGTGGGTCCGATGCTGAGTAGGATGCGCAGCACTTCCGGGTTGCTCACCTGCTGGGCCAGCGTCGGGTACAGGCTGGTACCACCTTGCTCGATGTACCCGAAGTGGAACCCTGCCGTGTTGGCGATAGCCTGCAGGTGATCCGTCGGGCTGGAGGCCGTCGAGCCGTTCAGATCATCGTTCGAGCGAGGAATGGCTGGGAACTTTCCCGTCGCGAGACCTGGGACGGCCTGCGGGAAGCTCCCACCCAGATCGGGGTTCTGCGTCCGGCTCCGGTAGCGCGTCCACCAACTCGTGTCCACCGTGAGCTGCATGAGGTTGGTGAGCCGGCCGATTTGTTGTGCCCCGGTGACTTTGCTACTCGGCAGCGTGCGGAACTTATCCAGGTTGACCGGCGATGCTCCCTTCGATGCCAGGTAGGCATTCAGGAACGTGAAGTGACTGATCTCGTCTTCGGTGTTGTCGTGGATGTACTGCGGCATGTCGCCGTCCAGCACCTGGAGTGCCGTGATATAGGAGGCGATGGGACTGCCTCCCGGCACTTCACCGTCCACGATGCCGCCCAGTTCGTTGTACTGCTGCCACAGGTCGGCTTCGATCAGTTCGATCGCGGCCAGGAACTGCAGCACGCTAATGTCTCCACTCGTCAGACTGCCGGTGGTGGCCTGAGCGAAGGTGGGCACCGCATTCGCCAATAACCCCACTCCGATCGTGCCTGCTCCCACGACCATGCTCTTGCCCAGGAAGGAACGGCGGCTGCTCGTGCCTTTGGGTCGATCGGCGCTCGGCGTCGAGGTTCGGTCTACTTGATCTACTGCGTCTTCGGGTGTCATATCTGTCCTTTCTCAGTGTGTGGTGCTGTGCGGCACGCTCAGTGCCTCGACTTCCCACGGTATGGACGTGCCTTGAAGCAAAAACCAGCGGAGGTTGAGAGTTACTTGAAAGATGAATGCGCCTGCGCGCACGCTTCACGCGCAGATCGAGAGCACTTTCGGGAAATGTGTTCACGGCAGGTGAACGCGCATCCCTGGTGACTTGTCCGGGTCTGTTGAGAGTTCGCTGAATTTCCCTGTGAAATCGCAGATAAACCGTTCCTTCGATTCTCAGAGGGGTGTCTCGTGACGCTCAGGACCCGGGCCTAGTGTGGGAGTTGGTTGCCCCCTCACCACTCGAGGGATTCCATCACACTCCACAGGAGACACATCCCATGAAGCAATACACTCTGGATTCACAAGATGCGTGGGCAGGCACAATGTGCACGCAAGCAACCCTGCAGCGTCCCGGCTTATGGCTCGCCGGCGTTCAACTCATCCTCGCGTTCGAGTGGATCATCTCGAGCCTGAACAAGTTGTATGCCACTCACTTCGACGCAGGACTGCTAGCCGTACTCCAGGGCAGCATCCACACCAACCCCTACACCTGGTACAGCTCCATCCTGCAGCGCATCGTGATTCCAAACCACTCACTATTTGCCTTTGTCACACCCCTGGGAGAGATGGCCATTGGCCTCACTCTCACTGCCGGCGCGGGGCTCTGGCTGCTACGACTCTCTCCTCGAGTAACGATGTATGGCGCGGGAGCAGTAGGCGCAGCCCTGGTCGGCTCGGCCTTTCTGAGCCTCAATTATTTCTTCCAGGGAGGCACGACTCTGCCCTGGGTCAATACCTCGAACGCCTTCACCCAGGGCGTCGATATCGATATCCTTATTCCCCTGGTCTCCGTCGTGCTCCTGACCGCCTACGTACAGGTTCTATTGACCGCACGATCCGCTGCTCTGAGCGCGCCTGCTCTCGGCCCTTCAGCCGAACAGACTCCCACCTTCGACCGTCAGGCGGCGTTTACCCTCCTCGGACAGGGCCAACGGACAAACCTGAAGTCCGTACTCGGCCGGAGAGTGAACGAATCCGAGCGATGGGTCGATGCGCAAGGCGTCTGCTGGACACCCCGAGAGCTGCTCGAAAGGTCGCCCATGGATCTTCTGACTCAGCGCGTGACCTCCGTACGGATGTACCTCGATGCAGAAGGTCGCGGACATCTTCAGGATCTGGATGGAATTGATAAATTCTCGGACCAGGAGGACGCGCCACCATCGTTCGACCTCATCCGTCTTCGGTACCGAAACGGCATGCCTGGACCTGTCATGTTCGTCGTCGCCGGTGAGAAACACGATCCTCGCATGGGAGTGCTGGCTCTCACCGGACCAGTGGGCGAGTTCCTGGATCTGCGCCCGCCGAGGACCCTGGATGTTCCGGAATGGCCCTTGCCCGATGAGGCACATGCGGCGTTTTTTGGGGCCGATCGACTCGAGAGTCCTGAATCCGCGTGAGCGGTATTCCCACCATTGACGGTACGACGATACGAAAGGCACACAGATGACTCGTCCTTCCGTCTTCATCCTGCTGGTGGCACCGGTGCTGGGTCTCGCCGTCACAGCATTTCGGAATGTGCCATCCCAGGCCGCTGCTTCATTCGCGCCACTCCGGAGTGTCATGCTGCCGGGCATGGGAGCAGCCAAGAGTAGCCACCAGCAGGTCTTTGTCGGCTTTTACGATGCTCACACCGTTACATACCTGAGCACCGACACCTCGTGTAAGAACCAGGCGGCTGTTATGCATATCAATTACTCCGCGGCTCTGGCGGCCGATCAAGCTTCACCAGCCATCTACCTTGTCGACGGTAAAACCGTCGCCCACCAGGTGGCAATATTCGGGTCGGAGCCCGGGGAACAGGACTACTCGCCGCTGTGGCGAGAAACGATCGTGACCTGGAAGGCAGGAACGAATCGAGTTTTGCTGACAAGCGATACCCAAATCCTCGCGCTTGCCAAACAAGGTAGACTCACCGCGGTGGCGAACGGTATTGTGCTTAACGGTCCGATCGTCTCCATCGGCGGAGCACTACGATGACGCCTTGAGGTATTGGGGCCGAGATAGATGTCCCGGCCCGTCGCGGTGCGCGTAATTGAACAGCCCTGACTCCCGTCGTGGTGCAGCTCGAGATCCGCGTATCCCGCTTACGTATCTCTACCTGGTACCCTCGTCATCCGACGCCAGGCTCGCGGCGGAGAGAGGGGTGCCCGCCTCCGGAGGGGAAAGGCGGTCACCCGGTTTCCACGGTACTCACACAGCTTGAAACCGGAGACCGACCCGATTGAGAAACGTCCCAGAAGCCGATCCTTTCGATTGCCAGGAAGTTTAAGCGCATTCTCAGAAACGGGTACGTCTGCCTTCAACACGCGAATGCACAATCGTCACAGAGAGACGCCTGAGAGGCGAAGGAGAGAAGTCGGGATGAATGCGCAACACGTCATTGCGGATGAAGAGACGCCCTTACGAGTTTTGATCGTGGATGATGAACCGAATATCGTCAACCTACTCCGTGTAGGACTCAAATATGAAGGATTCTCGGTGGCCGTGGCCCAGGACGGTGTTGAGGCGCTGCAGCGGGCAGCAAACTTCAAACCACATCTCGTCGTCCTTGACCTGTCACTCCCTGGCATGGATGGACTCGAAGTGGCCGAACGGCTGCAAGCCGATCCCGATCTCTTGATCGTTATGCTGACGGCGCGTGACCAGGTTCCGGACCGAATCGTGGGCTTACAGGCCGGGGCCGATGACTACGTGGTGAAACCGTTCGACTATGACGAACTGCTGGCGCGGATTCGTGCCGTGGCTCGACGACGCATGCCGGCTCAGCGCGAGATTTTGCGGTCCGGAGCCATCACCCTGGATCATGCGCGGCGCGTGGTCGCGGTGAACGGAGAGGTGGTTTCCCTGACTCTGCGTGAGTACGATCTGCTCCGGCTCTTTATGCTCAATCCTCAAATAGTGCTGTCTCGTCAGGTAATCCTGGATCGGGTCTGGGGCTACGACTTCTTCGGCGACGACAATAACGTCGAGGTGTATGTTGCATACCTGAGGCGGAAGTTGGGCGAAGGTCGGCATCACATCGAGACGGTACGGGGCGTTGGCTACCGGATGGCCGTGTGACGTGGAGATGGCCCGTTCTTTTAATCAGTTCACGAACCTGCGAGGCCGGATCGTCCTCTGGTATGTGGCATTGCTGGCCACGCTTCTCCTTGGTCTCTGTGTGGTCCAAACCGTCACGCTCACCGGGTACCTGCGCTCCGCGAAGGTTGAGACGATGCGGCAATCCGCGAATGCGGGGCTCGCGCTCGTCGGTCCGTGTTTTATCCACTCGCCCTCGACGCTACAGCTCAATGCGCGGGGTGCGGCGGTACTCCTGGGCTCGACTGACGTTGCCACATCGGTCGTAACACCGGCCGGCAGGGTTCTCGCGCAATTCAAACCAGACGCAGGTGCCGTGGGCAGTTCACTCGCAGCATCGCCTGCAATCGTGCACAGCCTGCTCGCCTCTGCCCGAACGACGCAACCGAGCGTTGCTGCGGGTACCGCATGCCAGGGATCCGCGGCTCAATCGGGGGTGACTCCCGTCTCGGTTCAAAGCGGGAATGCACTCTTTGTCGCCGTTCCGCTGGGAGTTCCTGGGCGCCCGGTAGGATACGCGATCCTCTCGCGTTCAATGGCGGCAGAGAACGG
>DAINCT010000012.1:8128-17790 GCA_036732245.1 Chloroflexota bacterium
CGGTCCTGCTCATCGCTGCGCTCGTGGGGTTCCCGATCATCAATCGCGCGCTTCGTCCTCTCCACCGCGTGACCGCCACGGCCGAGGCTATTGCAGCGGGCGATCTGGAGCAGAGAGCAAAACTTGCCCCGTCGGCGGACGAGGTCGGTCGACTGGGAAAGGCGTTCGACACGATGGTGGACCGCCTACAAGCGGCACTCGCCGCATCGACTGACTCGGAGGAGCGCATGCGTCGTTTCCTGGCGGACGCATCGCACGAACTCCGTACGCCGCTTACGGTACTGCGTGGAACATCTCAACTTCTCCAGCGGCACAACCAGCTCGAGCCGGAGGAAACCGCTGCCGCGCTGCGAGCGATCCAGGACGAGGCGGAACGGATGTCGCGACTGGTCGACGATCTATTGACACTCAGCAAGGTGGACGCTGGTGTGCCGCTCGATCCGCACCCGGTCACGATTCGCCGATTTTTGGAGGAGTTTGTCGAGCGGTACGCCTCGGCCTGGCCGGCGCGCACGTTCCAAATGCAGACGGACACTCTCAACGGCACGCAGGCCAGCATCGACCCGGATGCTTTGAGACGCGTACTCACCAATCTGGTCGAAAATGCAGCCCGTTACAGTTCAGCCGGCCAACCGATCACACTTGAGGGCGAAGCGGGTGCGGACACGGTGTGCATCCGAGTGAAGGACGCCGGTCCCGGCTTCGTCGAAGAAGATGTCAAGCACGTATTCGAGCGCTTTTACCGAGGTAACAAGAGTCGTGCACGAGCGAACGGCGGCTCGGGCCTGGGGCTGTCCATCGTGCATGCTCTCGTGCAGCAGAGTCAGGGCGAGATCCAGATCGACTCTGGCCCGGATCGCGGAACCGCCGTCGCCATCACGCTCCCTCGACTGACGAAGACGAAACCGGCGGATTTGCAACTCGTCCGCGTTTGAAACTCCGTCATCCCTGTGGTACCGTACTAACAAAGCACACAAAAAAGGAGGCGGACCCATGAGAATCACGTTCACCGCATATGCATCGAGCTTCGATGCACGGTGTGATTCCATTTTATATGGGTGCGCCTGGTAACAGCTCTCCGTCCTAAGGACGTTTGACCGGTCGAGAACGCGCGCTGAGGCGCGAAACGTTCTCCTTTGCTGGCGGTTGCGCGGGCGCATCTTGTGCCCATTGCCGCACACGAAGGAGATTCCCATGGCACGTTTCGCACTTTTAGCCCGTTTTTCATTTCCTGATATCTCGATCGTCAAGTCCGAAAGGATCCTCGCATGCTTCCGTCCCTCAGACGGCACGGCGACCTGCTGGTCGCCTATCTGAGTCCGCAGCGCCCGCGCGTGCTGCTGCTGACAGTACTGTTACCAACCAGCATCGGGCTCGAACTGGCAAATCCCCAAATCGTACGGTCTTTCATCGATACTTCCCAGAAGGGCGGTCCAGTCAGCATGTTAACCGTCGCCGCACTGGCGTTCCTGGCCGTCGCGCTTGTCCAGCAGGTCGTGGCGCTCGGCTCGGCCTACACCGGAGCAGTCATCGGATGGGAGGCCACCAACCGGCTTCGCGCCGACCTGATGCAACATTGCTTGGGACTCGATTTACCTTTCCACAAAATCCATACACCCGGTGAGCTGATCGAGCGGATCGACGGCGACGTGACCCTGCTCGCCAATTTCTTCTCTCAATTCACCATCAATATCCTGGGCAATGCGCTGCTGGTGGCCGGTATCCTCATCATCCTGGCACGTGACAGCGCCTGGCTGGGGCTGGGCCTGACCGCATACTGCGCTGCCACGGTTGTCGCGTTGCACGCCGTGCAGAGGCGCGCGGTGGTGCGTAATGCCATGGACCGCCAGGCCAGCGCAGAGCAGTACGGCGCCATCGAGGAGCGCCTCACTGGCACCGAAGACATTCGTGGGGTCGGGGCCGAGCCCTGGGTGCTGTGGCGCCTGCTCGGTGTGATGCAGCGGCGGCTGCGCACCAAGCGTAGCGCCAACCTGGCTGCGAACCTTTCCTTTTTCGCTACGAAGTTCCTCTACGTCATCGCCTATGCGATGGGGCTGGGCCTGGGCGCCTTCCTGTTCGAGCGCCACCAGATCACGCTGGGCACCGCGTACCTGATCGTCTTTTACATCGGGATGCTGGCCTCCCCACTCGACAGGATCCAGCGCCAGGTGCAGGACATGCAGCAGGCGTCGGCTGGTATCGGTCGCATCGATGCCCTCCTGCTCACCTCGCCTACCCTGCCCCCGGGCGGAACAGCCACCTTGCCTGACGGTCCACTGTCCGTCGATCTCGACCATGTCACGTTCGGCTACGAAGATGGCGATAGCATCCTCCACGACATCTCCGTTTCCCTGCAGCCGGGCGAGACTCTGGGATTGCTGGGCAGGACAGGTAGTGGAAAGACGACGCTCACCCGCCTGGTGGCACGCCTCTATGATCCGGACGCCGGAACCATCCGCCTGGGCGGCGTCGCGCTGTGCGACGTATCAGAGGACCACCTGCGCCATCGCGTCGGTATGGTCACACAGGACGTGCAGTTCTTTCGGGCAACGGTGCGCGACAACCTCACGTTCTTCGGGTCAGAGCACCCTGACGGTACCCGCGATCCTGACATGCTCGCGGTCTTTCGCGAACTCGATCTCTGGGACTGGTACCAAGCGCTACCGAACGGACTCGACACCGTGCTCGGACCTGGCGGCGCCGGGCTCTCCGCCGGCCAGTCACAACTCCTGGCGTTTGCCCGCGCCTTTCTGCGTGATCCGGGTCTCGTGATCCTTGATGAGGCGACCTCGCGCCTCGATCCCGCCACGGAACGATACGTCGAACACGCCGTCGACCGACTCCTGGCCGGTCGGACCGGCATCGTCGTGGCACACCGGTTACAGACAGTTGGGCGCGTTGATCGCATCATGATCCTCGACAATGGTCGGGTTGCCGAGGTTGGGCGCCGCGTGGATCTGGTGCGGAACCACGAATCGCGCTTCAACGCCCTGTTGCGCGTCGGACTCGACGAGGTGTTGGCGTGAACACCCCAGACCACATGAAAACCTGGCCATTTAACGTCCGATTGATGCGCTACGCGCCCGGCTCGTTCGCCGTGTACGCATTCTTCACCTTCGTGCTCGTGGCCGGCGAGATAATTCCCGCGATCATCGTACAGAGAGTCTTCGATCGTCTGACCGGTCACGAGGTCGCCGGGTTCAGTATCGCAGCACTCGTCGCGCTGTTCGTGGCCATCGAGGTAGCTCGCTTTGCCTCGAGTTTTGGGCACGAATGGGGGTACGTCACGTTCGTTCTCACCGCCGGCGCGCTACTGCGGCGCAACATTCTGGCCGCTATCCTCAACCGTCCCGGTGCCATTCCCCTCCCGGTCTCCTCCGGAGCCGCCGTCAACCGTTTTCGCGACGACGTGGATGAGACATCCGACTTCCCAACATGGTTTCCGCAGGAAGTGGGGCACTGGGTAGGGACGGCTGCGGCGATCGTCATCATGGCTCGTATCAACGTGACCATCACGATCTTCGTGTTCGTCCCTACGGTTGTAGCGCTGGGGGCAGGACGCCTGGCCTGGGACCGGCTCAGAGAATGCATCGCTCACAATGACCGCGCGACTGACGAGGTCACGGGCTTCCTTGCTGAGGCGTTCACTGCCGTGCAGACGATCAAGCTTTCCGGCGCCACCGGCGACATAGTCGGCCACTTCCGCGCACTTAACCACACGCGCCAGAGGTGGACGGTGCGTTGGCTCGTGCTGTACCAGGCGGTCAACTCAATGACGGCCACCGCCGTTGCTTTCGGCATCGGCATCGTCTTGCTGTTGGCAGGGCACGCCATGGCGATGCACACGTTCACCGTCGGCGACTTCGCCCTGTTTGTCTACTTCCTGCAGTTCACCACCTCGGCTGCGACCGACTTTGGCAACTTTCTGGGAGACTACGCCAACCAGGCTGTCTCCATCGTCCGCATGGAGGAATTAATAAGACCGGAGCCGCCGGAGTCGCTGGTGGAGTTTCATCCAGTGCGGCCGGCCGCGACGACTCTTCACTCAGATCTGCCGGGGGAATCGCTGGAGTCACTGCAGGCTCGCGGCCTGACGTACTTGTACCCCGCCGGCGGCGGCATCCACGACGTCGATCTTTGCCTGCGCCCTGGGACGTTGACCATCGTGACCGGTCGGGTCGGTTCCGGAAAGACAACGCTCTTGCGCACGGTGCTCGGAATGCTGCCCGCGGAGGGAGGGGAGATTCACTGGAATGAGCGGGTGGTGCCTGATCCGGCAGACTTCTTCCGGCCACCACGCACCGCGTACGTGCCGCAGGTGCCACGCCTGTTCAGCGAGTCACTCAGCGACAATATCCTGATGGGGTGGCTTCCGTCAGATGCGGAGTTGGATGAAGCCATTCGGCAGGCAGTTCTCGAGGACGATGTGCCGGGGCTAACCCATGGTCTGGACACCGTCGTGGGGCCGCGCGGGGTGCGGCTGTCGGGAGGGCAGATTCAGCGCGCGGCAGCGGCACGAGCGTTCGTCCGGAAGCCGCAGCTACTGGTTCTGGATGACCTGTCGAGCGCGCTGGACGTTGACACCGAGCGCCTGCTATGGGACCGGCTGCTCGCCCGACCCGGTAGCACTACGCTAGCAGTATCTCACCGCCGCCAGGCGCTGACGCGTGCCGATCATGTCATCGTCCTGTGTGATGGCCGGATCACCGCACAGGGCACGCTGACCGAGCTGCTGGCTACCTCTGAGGAGATGCGCCGTCTCTGGGCCGCCGAGGAAAGGGGCGAGTAAGCGCCGGGTTTTCGTCTCGCTGGTCGATCGCGGCGATTTCCATTGACTGGATTGACAGTTGAGATCTCGATGCCAATTGCGTCGCCGGCACCCATTAATCCAATAATGAAACAATTTTTGGTGGAGAGGAAGAGGATGGGAAAAATTGCATCGCGCTTAACTACATTTGGGGTCGCGGTGGCGCTGTTGTCGGCGTCGTTCGTGGGGGTAGCAATCCACTCGACCGGCAAGACCCTGGCTGCTCCGTTGGCAAGTAGTCGAAATATCCTGGTGGTCGCGCGCGACCTATCGGATGCGAAAACGCTGGATCCGGGTCGAAGCTATGAATTTTCCGCGTCGGCTGTTCAGCAAAACGTGTATGACCAGCTCATAACGTATCACGGAAGCAACACGAATACACCTGCTCCGGACCTGGCGACCAGTTGGACGATCAGCAAGAACGCTCGTTTCTTTTACTTCCACCTTCGCCATGGGGTGACGTTTTCGAACGGCGATCCCATGACCTCCAAGGATGTCGTGTTCTCGTACCGGCGGCTCGGCTACGTGAACGACAACCCCGGCTTCCTCATGGGCGCGACCGCGGTCGGCAAGAAGGTGACGATCAATAACGTCCGCGCGCTCAACAAATACACGGTCGAGTTCATTTTGCCCACGCCGGATGTTTCGTTCCTGGCCGCCCTGGGGGACGTGAACTTTGCAGTGCTCGATTCCAGAGTCGTCCGGGCGCACGGCGGATCGGATGCTCCCAATGCCGCGACCGCTGATCACGCCACCAACTGGTTAAATAACCACTCCGCCGGCACCGGTCCATTCGTCCTCACAAATTGGGTACGCGGCGCCAGCGGCCAGGTGGTGCTCAAGCGAAATACGCATTACTGGGCCAAGAAGCCGGCTCTGGCGGAAATCGTCTTCCAGGGCATCACGGACGCCACCACCGAGCGCCTGGAAGTGTCGCGCGGCACCGTCGACATCGCTCAGTCCGTCAACATCGACGGCGCCAAGGTTCTCCGGTCAGACCCCAATGCCCGCGTCGTGACGGGAAACACGCTGGACCTGATCTACATGGGCATGACGCTGAATCCCAAGATCGATAAACCGCTCAGCAACCCGAAGGTACGCCAGGCGGTGCGGGCGGCACTCGACTATAACGGGATCGACGTCGGCCTGTTGAGCGGCGTGGGAACACAGCCCAATAGCATGATTCCGGTCGGGATGCTCGGTAACGATGCCGCGTTCAATGCCAGGATCAAGCCACGCCAGAATATCGCCTACGCGCAAAGCCTCATGAAACAGGCCGGGTACTCCAAAGGTTTCTCCGTCGACCTGGCCTACGATAGCGGTGTTACGTTCGACGGTGTGTCGTACGACCTGCTCGCGCCGAAGGTGGCGCACGATCTGGCGGCGATTGGTATCACGATCAAACTCCATCCCATGCAGGACACGGTACTGCTCGCGGCGTATCGCGCTCAACAACTGCCGATGGTGCTGTACAACTGGGGTGTCGACTTCCCGGATCCAAATGACTACGCCGGCCCGTTTTCTCCCGGTGGTGGCCCGGCAAAGCGCATGTGGTACACCCAGGACACCGCCATGATGAAGTTGGCAGTGGCCGCCGATTCGACCGCGAACCGGACGCGGCGCGCCTCGCTTTACCATCAAGTGCAGCAAACCTGGCTGGCAGAAGGCCCGTGGATCGGCATCGTCCAACCCAAGGGCATCGTCGCCTTGCATAAAGGCGTCACCGGTTACGTGTACAACGCGGTCTATCAGTCGAACTTCCGCAACATTAAAAAGAGCGGATAGGCTCATGCCGGAGGGACGCATGCGTCCCTCCGGCTCCCACTTCCCAGCATGAACATCTACATCTTCATAGCTCGACGGTTGCTGCTGATGATCCCCGTTCTCATCGGAATTACCATCGTGGCCTTTGTGGTGTCGCACGCAGTCCCGGCCGATCCGATCATCGCCAACCTGGGCCAACGTGCCCAGGACGATCCCAGCGTCGTTGCACGCTACCGACACGAATGGGGGCTCGACCGACCGCTACCTCTCCAGTACGTGACCTATGTATGGAATCTTCTGCATGGCGACCTGGGCGTGTCGATTACCAGCCGCCGGCCGGTCACGACCGACCTTCGCCAATATTTTCCGGCGACACTCGAATTGTCAACCGCGGCTACCATCTTTAGTGTGGTCGTCGGAATTCCACTGGGTGTGCTGGCGGCAGTTCGAAGGAATCGTCCGGCCGACCACATTTCGCGCCTCATCTCGCTGATCGGCATCTCAACCCCGGTTTTCTGGCTCGGCTTGCTTGCCTTGATCGTGTTCTACTATCACTTCGGCTGGTTTCCGGGGTCCGGGCAGATCGACGTGGGAATCACCGAACCGCATACGATTACCGGGATGCTGATTGTCGATAGCGCCCTGGAAGGCAACTGGAACGCGTTTTCAAATGGCATCTGGCATCTCATCCTACCGGCGGTGGTACTGGGAAGCTACACCCTAGGCATCGTGACCAGAATTACCCGTGGAAGCATGCTCGAAGTATTGGCGCAGGACTATATTCGGACGGCTCGAGCGAAAGGTCTTCGGTCAGCCACGGTCGTGTTCAGGCATGCTCTGCGCAACGGCATCATGCCGACTCTCACGTTAGTGGGGCTGGCGTACGGGAGCTTGCTCTCGGGTGCAGTCCTGACCGAGACAATCTTTTCGTGGCCCGGCATCGGTCGCTACGCGACGTCGACCGCCGGCACTCTGGACTTTCCGGCCATCATGGGAGTTGCCCTTCTGACTGCATCGATCTTCGTGGTACTCAACCTGATCGTGGATGTCCTGTATGGGGTTCTCAATCCACAGATTCGATTCGGATAAGCATGAGCGCTCCACCCCTTGACCTCACGCTCGAGGCAGAGCCGGACAACGAAGACATCGTCGTAAGTCGACGCAGCATGCTGCGCATCATCGGGCGGAGCCCGCTGGCGATCATTGGAGGAATCGTTGTCGTGCTGTGGGTGCTGGCATCAGTCTTTGCCGGAATTCTGGCACCCCATGACCCGGTCGGGTACCTGGATGTGATGAACCGGCTCACTCCCCCCAGTCGCCTCTATCCGATGGGGACGGACGCCGACGGTCGAGACATGTTGAGTCGCGTATTGTATGGCGGACGCTACTCGCTCGGGATAGGTGTTACCGTCGTCGGGCTCGGCACGATCATCGGTCTTAGCCTGGGTGGGATCGCCGGCTATGTCGGGGGATTCGTCGACGATCTCATCATGCGCATCGCCGATATCGTACTCGCCTTCCCCATCATCATTCTGGCCATGGCCATCGCCGCCGCACTTGGTCCGAGTGCTCTCAATGCCAGCATCGCGATGGTTGCGATTTGGTGGCCGACGTACGCCCGTATCGTCCGCGGCCTCGTTATCGAACTGCGCGATCGCCAGTTTGTCCTCGCCTCGCATGCACTTGGGGTTCCGGCCTGGCGAATCCTGCTACGCACTATTCTTCCGAACACGGTGGGTACGGTGATTGTTCTGGTCACGCTTGACATAGGCAACGCCATTCTCACGGTCGCCGGTCTGAGTTTCATCAACTTTGGCGTGCCACAACCGACCCCCGAATGGGGCAATATGATCAGTTACGCCCAGGCGTACCCGGAGCAGTGGTGGATGTCCGTTTTCCCCGGCCTGGCGATCTTCACCTCGATTATCGGCTTCAACTTCTTCGGCGACGCCTTGCGTGATGCGCTGGATCCACGTACCAGATAACGATGAAGTCTCTCTTGGTGTTGCGTCATGCCAAGTCTGATTGGCATGACTCGGAGCTAGCAGATCAAGACCGGCCCCTCAATAAGCGCGGTACGCGAGACGCCGGCCGGATGGGACGCCTCCTGCAGGAAGAAAGCCTCCTGCCCGATCTCATCATCACCTCCACGGCCAAGCGTGCCCGCCAGACCGTCGAGAGACTGGTAGCGGCGAGTGGCTACACCGGAACAGTCGCGACGAAAGCTGTCTTCTATTTGGCCGGTCCATCGACCTATCTCCGGGTTTTGAGAGAGGTTAAGGACGATCCGCAACGTGTCATGGTCGTCGGGCACAACCCAGGACTGGAGGAGCTGGTGAATTCCCTGACGAGCACGTCGACCACCATGCCAACCGCAGCTCTGGTCGAGATCGCCCTGCCGCTCTCGTCGTGGCAAGAGTTGGACGAGGCTACGCGGGGAGAGTTGAAGGGAGTGTGGCGACCTCGCGAGCTGTCGTGACACGGTGAGCACGGAACCGGCCTTACGCTACGATGATGAAAACGAAGGAGTGAAAGTATCGTGGCCCGCGAGACAGGTTCCGACGCAATCTCGGTACCAAAGAGTGCGATCCGTACCGCGCTGTTAGCGATCGGCGCTGTCATCGTGCTCGCCGTTCTCATTTTCCTGGGGACGGCCCTGGTCAAGTCCGTCGCTGGGTCAAGTCTTCCATCCAGTGTTGATGGGAAGACCTACCAGGCAGTGTTTCTCTCGAACGGGCAGATCTTCTTTGGTAAGCTGACTTCCGGAAATGACACCTACTACGAACTGCGGCACGTGTACCTGCTTCAATCTTCGGTGACTTCACGCGGTCGGCCGGGAGCGCAACAACTTATCAAGCTCACCAAAGAGATTCACGGCCCGCAGGACCTGCTGATGATCGCTCGCAGCCAGATTCTGTACATCGAAAACCTGAACCCGAGCGGCCAGGCGGCGAAGCTGATCACCTCATCAGGTGGGTAGAGTGCAGACCTCGCCACACCTCGATCACACCACGTCTCCCCTCGCGTGGTCGGGACGAGCAGCACAGATTGCGGTTGTCTGCAGCTCGGCGCTGACCGCAGCGGGTGTTTT
>DAINCT010000012.1:17800-24056 GCA_036732245.1 Chloroflexota bacterium
GGGTAGAGTGCAGACCTCGCCACACCTCGATCACACCACGCCCACAGCATCGTCTCCTCTCGCGTGGTCTGGACGAGCGGCACAGATTGCGGTCGTCTGCAGCTCGGCGCTGACCGCAGCGGGTGTTTTGGTCTTTATTGCAGGTGGACTGGCGCACTCACAGGGTTCCGATGTCGTGGCGGCGCTGGTCTTCGGTCTCCCGGCATGCGCATTGTTCTTATATGCGGTACGTCGACTGCAGATAGAAGAATTTGCTCGGGCCGCCGTTGCCTGTATCGTGGCTGGATTGCTCACGGTTACCCAGATCATCCTGGTCGGTCTCTCCGCGGCGTATGCCGATCCGTGTTTTGGCATCACCCACTGCACGCGCAAACCGACCTTCGCCTATGTGGCACTCACCGGGGCGACCATCGTCTTTGTGCTGGCCGGTATCCTCGGCCTGATCATTGGCCCGCTCGCCATCGGGTTCGCGCAGTGGATTCGTGAGCGCAAAAACAAAAGGGCCGGCGCGTTTCGCGCCGACCCCTGACCCCTTGAAGCTATTTGTTAGATGTATGTGCCGGCAGTGTGAGACGGGCTGGCGGTCCAACCCTTGATCTGCTTACCGGCGACGTGGAATCGATACTGTTCCCAACTCTGAGCGCGCTCATCTTGCACGTAGACTGCCGGCAACTCGACCAACCAGTGATCGGGCGTGTGGCTGCCACGGGACGTCGGCCAGCCCCAGTACGTGGCTAGATGCGGTGCGGTTATCCGGCTGGCCTCGGCCCGCACGAACTGAGTCATGGCATCGCGTGTCAAATCGAGATCGCCCCACATCTTCTCGTCGATCTGGTCGATCAGCTCCTCACCGACTTCGACCTGCTTTGCGAGGTAGAACTGTTCGATGAACGTGCCGACGGCAAGCTCTGCCTGCAGGCGGCTGGCCTCCCTTTCCTTCTCGCGCTTGGCAAGTGACGGCAACGGTTCAGGTGCCGGATATGGACGTTCCAGCTCATCCTGTCGTCGCCAATCCCATTCCATCTCGCTCAGTTCAGACTGCTTCTGTTCAACCCAGGGCAGTGTATTCATGGCTGTTGTCATTTCGGTGTATCTCCTTGGTCGTGCGGATCATATAAATGCGATGACCACCGTGGCACGTTCGTGATTGTGTTTGTCACTCTGCGCCGGCCCGCCTGGTCCTCGCGGTGTTTTGGCTTCAAATCGAAGGCGTGGAATCGCTCGCCCGCTCCGCTCCATACAGCACAAGGGGTCCGGTGCGACGGGGAAGGGGCGATGACCGAGCTACCACACTACCAGTGTACGGGTCGGGCGCACGTATCACAGCAGAAAGCGGCACAGAGATATGCGTGAATGTCTATGCATCTCGCACAAAGGCGAAGGGTCACAAGTGCACGTAGTCGATCCGGTGGGGCGATACGGATCTCGAAGTGAGTCGTACACCTAAAAGTAGGCAAAGTCTGGATGAACGACCTATGCTGCTATAGGCACCGATGGCTCTCATGCGTTTGCCCATATGCGCGATTCTCGTCTCTCTCGCCCTGGCTCTCGTCGCCCCGTCCGCGGTCACCGGGGCGACCCGCACCCCTGGCGTTTCTCGGCTCGCCGTTCGGATGCCTTCCGCAGCGGCCGATCATTCCCTCCACTCGTCGACCCCTCCACAGAGTTTCAGGGAGCCCTCACCGGTTGGTATGGCCGTCAGCGTCGGATACTTCGGGCAGTACCGCCCGTCGGCCTGGGTGCCGGTACGTATAACGCTGCAGAACCACACGGCGGCTCAAGTGACGGGGACGGTGACGATCCCTGATAGCGGGGGTGGGAACCAGTATTCGATTCCGTCCTATGCCTCGATGTACAGCGAGTCGGTCGTGCTTCCTGCCAGGGACACAAAGCTTGTGACACTGTACCTGCCGGGAGAGGACGTGGGCGACCAGGTAAATGTCTGGTTTCGCGTTGGAACCCAGGTCATCGCTCGTGGATCGGACTCTCCGTCCAGCGCAAGTGATAGTATTCTTACGATCGGCACGCTGACCGGTGATCCGCAACTTGCGACCTGGATCCGCCGGGCCAAGCCGCGATCGGGCAGCGTCGACGTGATCGGCCTGACTCCGGCGACTTTGGATCCCGTGGCTCAAGCGCTGGCGACGTTTGATGCTATCGTCCTGACCAATGTCGACAGCGCCCGCCTGACACGCGACCAACTGACGGCACTGTCGCGTTACGTTCAGGCGGGTGGCTCTCTAGTGCTGGTAGGAGGACCGGACTGGCAAGAGACGTTACGCCCTCTTCCTCGCACCTTGGTACCCGGCACGTTTGCGGGTGCGAGCACACTGCCGAATCTTTCTGGGTTGCACGCCGTCGGAGCATCCGGCATCCCGGAAAACCCCACGATCGTGAGCCGCCTGGTCCATCCGACAGGTTCCGTACTGGCCCAACAGGCCGGTATCCCGTTAATCGTCCGAAAGCACGTCGGTTTGGGACGCATCATTTACCTCGCCTTCGATCCTTCGGCGGATCCAATTGCCTCATGGCGTCACGCCGGCAAATTGACCACCTTTCTCGTGCGGCAGGCCACGCCGCAGGTGATCAATCGCCTAGCAGTCAGCGGATCCCAATCCGGCATCTTCACTGGACGGTTTGGAGCCGGCACCATTCGTCAAGAGCTGGCCAACGTGCCCGGTGCGACGGAGCCCACTTTCGTGCTCCTGGTCATTCTGGTTCTCCTCTCGATCTTGATTTTGGGACCTCTGAACTTCCTGGTGTTTCGGCGCCTACGGAGGCCTGAGGTGGCCTGGTTTGCAATTCCCTTGCTAGCGTTGGGACTTCTGGCCGCCGGCGTGAACACGACTCTGCATTTCAAAGGCAATCTCGTGTTGCTCAATACGGTCGGGGTCGTTGAGATGAACGGGAGTTCGGAGACCTACCCGGCTGCGCTCTATGTCGGGCTCTTTTCTTCAGTCAGGGGTGCATACCACGTGGTCTACAACGGGCACGCGCTGCCTGAGTCGCTTCCCGAGTATTCGTTTAACGGAACGTCTCCTTCGAGCGCGCTTCCCGTGGGTGTCAACCTCTCGGAGGGAGCACGAACGACAATTGATTTTCCGTCTATGGGCATGTGGTCGACCCGCAGCGTGGCATTGTGGACCACTGTCCATATCGCCGGAAGCGTGCATGGCAGCGTGCAGGTGGCGCCGGACGGAACGCTTGTCGGGACGATTCGGAACGACACCGATTTCACCTTGATGGCACCCGCGATATTGGCCGGAAGCGCGGTGAGGCGTCTTGCGAATCTCCCGCCTCACACGGCTCGGACCGTGCAAATCCAGCCGTTTGTCGATATTCGCGATCACGGCCCCATTCTCCTATGGGACAGAATCTACGGCACCTCGCTGGCAAGCGCAGTGTTCGGCGCATGGGATGGCGACCCATGGGAAGAGCCAAAATTGGGACCCGAGGTGTCATTTACGGATCGTCTACGAAACGTCGGAGATCGGCTGCCCGGCGGCGAGAATCTTCCAACCGGGAGCGGGGTGGTATTGCTGGGTTGGACCGAAGCCTCACTGGGCTCTCTTACAGTCGACGGTGTCATACCGAGACGGCGAGATTTGAACTTGATCGAAACTAGTTTGCCCGTCCACTTCCCGCGCGGCACATTTCAGTTTCGACCGGGCACGCTTAGTGCGTATTTGGTCGACGGACGGCCGCAGGCGCCTCAGAACGGGTGCTGTTCCACGTCTCTCGGATCTCAAGGCGTGGGCGTGGGAGCCGGCGGATCCGCCACCTTCCAGTTTGATATCCCCAACTCCCACCACCTGCACTTTCATCGTCTGGTCTTATCGGTGAATGCGGGGGGCGCCGATGGATCGAAGGTGGCACAGGTGTACGATTGGCATAAGAATCGGTGGGTTCATGTCGATTTGGGGTCAAACGACGTTGTGCTGACCACGCCGGCTCGCTACGTCTCATCCGCCGGGGCTCTACAGATTCGTCTGCATGCCACATCGAGTTCCGGAGACATTGTGATCACCGATCCACTTGAAGATGTCCAGCTTTCAGGAACAGCAACTGTAGAGTAGCCTGCCGCAGATGAGCAAGAACCCGCGCACGACGGTCCGATCTCCTCGGCATAGACGACGGGGATCATGCTAACCACACGACGTCTCGTCTTCAATCCTCTGCTCTCCAAGGAGTTGCGCACGCGACTGCGGAGCCGATACTCCTTGACTGTCGTGACCTTGGACCTGTTGGTGGTGGGCGCAGTTGCGATCGTATTCCTGCTGCAACATAGGGGCTTGGACTCAGGGCAGTCACAGATCGATGGTAGCCAACTGTTCGAGGCTCTAGCAGTGTTCCAGCTTTGCTTGATTCTCTTTGCGGTGCCGGCGTCGATGGCGAGCACGATCAGCGGAGAGCGGCAACGGCAAACGTGGGATCTGCTGTGGATCACCCACCTCTCATCTTTTGAAATCGTCTGGGCCAAGTTGTTGGCCGGTTTAGCGATCAATGTCCTGCTTTTAAGCGCCGCACTTCCGCTCTTCGCTACGGTGTTCCTTTTGGGGGGAGTGACGACCATGGACGTCGTCCATACCTATCTCGTATTCCTGGCGACGATTCTGTTGCTGAGTGCGTTGAGCATGCTGGTGTCGGTCGTCAATTCGCGACCGATCGTGTGCGTGATTATCAGCAATGCGATCAGCGTCGCACTGGGATTGGGCCTTTCACTGATCGTGGTCTTCGCGGAATCTGGACAGCAGGTCACAGCGTTTTCGGATTTCTCACAGTTCACCTCGCTCACGCAGGCTACGTCGCCGCTCCCACCCGTGGCGCAAATCGATCCCCTCGTGGCCCTACTGTCCGTGCTCCCGACAGGACATGGCGGCACCGTACTGGGCAATCTCGGCACCGTGCATCACGCTTTCGGATTACCACTGCAGCTTCCGCTGTGGAGCTCATTCGGCCTATGCGCGCTGGTAGTATCGATCCTTCTCCTCGGGCTTTCGACGCTCTTCGTACGGCGAAGAGCGTCGTGGCTAGGCACTCAATAGATGCAACGTTCGGGTTCGGTCGAATAAAAGCATGCTTCGTTAACGGAATCAGGTTCACTTCTGCGCGAACTCATCCCAGTCGATGCCTAGCTGTTTAATGGCATCGCGCAAGGTCCAGGCGTTCAGATCCTTCGCCCCCCAATCCGGTACGATCGTAGCCTGACCTGTTGCCGGGTTGTACCACTTTCGGTGAGAACCTCCCGAGCGACGAGGCAATTCCGCGCATCCGAGACGAGCCAATCTCCTGCTCACCTCGCGGTATCTCATGCAGGAACGGCGGTATACAGATCAAATCCCACCGGTCCGTCCGGTGGCCCCTCAACCAGGATCTCGCGAGGCAGCGGCTTCTTTAGATCTTGATAAATCTCAAGGACAGACTGGGCTGCGTCCTGCGCGTTGCTCAGAGCATCTTCAAACGTGTCGCCCTCAGTGATCAACTCCGGCATGAGCGGACTGCGAACCGAAAACCCTCCGTCAGGATACGGCTCGATCACGATCGGAATCCGATACACCCGCTCTCTGTTTGGCATGGTTCAATCCTCCTGCAATTCCAGGACAAGACGATGGTAGGCAGGGTTCCTCGTCCTAACGACATTCTACTGCCGAGGCACGGCACGCAAATGTCACACTAGAAGCCATACTCAATGCTGCCCACCCTCGGCATCGCGCCACTCTGGGGGAACGCGGATGGCCACGAGTTCGGCGGTCGCACGTTCATCACCCCCGGCGTAAAGGGAGCAGGTGACGATTGTCTTGCGCCCTTTGGCTTCCTTCACTCGTGCGCGCAGTTCCACCGCACCGGCGATCGGAGTGGGCCGCAGATAGCTGATCTGGAGGGCGGCCGTGACACACCAGATGCCGGGCTCGCCATCCATGGGACGCTCCTCGACACGGTAATGGCCGGCGATTGCAAGGCACACGGAGTGACAGTCGATGATGGTGGCGATAATGCCGCCGTTGAGGATGTGTTTCGGCCCCGCGGCGTGCTGTGGCGAGGGCCGCCAGATGCAGACAGCTTCATCGCCGTCCCACCGACTCTTGATCTGCAGACCTTGCTCGTTGAGCGGTCCACACCCCCAGCAATGATTTCCTGGGATGAGGTCTTGGAATGCGGGCTCGTCCATAGATGAAAGAAGGTACACGATCTGCCGGCGATAGAGCGAGGCGAATCTGGCGGCTGATCGAGCGTCGCCCTGCAGTCGGTCTACCAT
>DAINCT010000013.1:0-11119 GCA_036732245.1 Chloroflexota bacterium
TCGGTCGGGTCGTAATCCATATGTCCGCCAATCGTTCCTTGAAAGATAAGCGCAGGATAATGCAGTCGACCCTGGCGCAGATTCAGCATCGCTTTACTATCAGCGCGGCTGAAATCGAGCGCCAGGATCAATGGCAGGTCGGTGTCATCGGGTTCAGCTGCGTGTCGAGCGATGCCTCGCACGCGGATTCCGTGCTGGGAAGTGTCGTCCATTACCTGGAGAACGGTGGCGTCGACGCGGAATTGTTAGACGTGCAGACCGAACTACTTCACGCCCTGTGAAACGGTCCTCGCAGGGCCCCAAGGCCAATTCGGTCGTGTGCCGGACACTCACCCTGCCCGAGGTGCGGCGGCTGCCCCGAATTCCCAGCGTGTACGAAACCGAACATGTCTTTCGAATGAGCCGCCTGCCCGATTTGCAGGAAATCGGCTGGCGGTTGCATGAGGAGCGACTGCCTCGGCCCTTTACGAAGGTGTACGACGACGGCGAGGTGGACGACTGGCTCGACAGTTACCAGGAATCAGCCGGCCCCGACACCATACGCTTTATCGGTGCGTTCGACGGCTCCGACCCCGTCGGACTCGCTACCTGGACTCACTCGAAGTGGAACGATACCGTGTGGCTGGCAGACATTCGTGTCAAGCAAGATCGTATCAGGCAGGGAGTGGGGTCGTACTTGATGACGGCCGTGAAAGCCGAAGCCGTCGGAGCACGAGTCCGTGGAATCCGCGTCGAGACGCAGATCACTAACTACCCCGCCATCCAGTTCTACCGGCGGCATGGCTTCGTGCCCTCGGGTCTCGATGATCATCTTTACTCCAACCAGGACCCAGCACAACTAGAGGTCGCACTCTTTCTGTTTTGGGAGCGGGTCTGAGCAGATGACCGAGATCAGCCGGAACGCAGGGCAACCTTCATACTGACTTCGATTGCATGTGCCAACTCCACGGCGGCGAGATGGACATGTGTGGGATAAATCTGACCGGTGTCGGCGGCAGCTTGTCGGGCAGCCTCCAGCGCTTTGATGCCGGCGTGCGCGTGCCGAAGGGCTTCATCCAGGTCCTGGGTATTCCGGCTGTCGTCCATGCTTCGTCTCCTTGCAGCGTGTGCCTGTTGCGACGTGCGGTGTCGGGAGCAGGAGGGCGTCGTCTCACAGTACCCGAGACGTTGGTAGCATGAGTGGGGAGCCAGGAACCCATGGTGCTCCTGAAGGAGGGCGAATGGTCACGCAACCGAAAGACGCGAAGATCACCTATTCCACGATGAGCGTTGAGCAGCTCGACTCGTTTAATGCCGCATACGAGCAAGCGCTCGCGCAGGTATCGACCCAGTTGGGGCGAGAGTACCCGGTATACATCTCCAACCAACGGGTATCGATGGACGGCGCCACGTTCGAGGACCGCAGCCCGAGTGACCAACGGGTCCTGCTGGGCACGTTTCAAGAGTGCACACCCAGGCACGCCCAACAAGCAGTGGCCGCAGCCCGCGGCGCATTTCCGGCGTGGTCGCATACTCCATGGCAGGAACGCTTGGTTGTGCTGAGGAGAGCAGCCGAAAATTTCCGCGACCGGAAATATGAGATGGCAGCGTGGCTCTCACTCGAGGCAGGGAAATCACGCCTTGAAGCGATGGGCGAGGTCGAAGAGGCCGCGGACCTGATAAACACGTACGCCGACCAGATGGAAGAGCACGACGGATTCGTGATCCGGCTCGGACAATTGTCGTCGTCCGAGGTTAATTACAGCGTGTTACGACCGTACGGTGTGTGGGCTGTCATATCTCCTTTCAATTTTCCTATCGCGCTGACCACGGGCATGCTTGCCGGTGCCCTCATGGCCGGCAACACCGCCGTATTTAAACCCTCCGAACAAACGCCCTTGACCGGCGTCAAAGTATTTGAGTGTCTCCGCGACGCTGGGTTGACGGTCGGTGCATTGAACTTTGTCACCGGGCAAGGGGACGACATAGGCGAGGCTCTCTCCTCGAATCCAGACGTGGACGGCATCGCCTTCACCGGGTCGGCGCGGGTCGGCACTCACGTGTATCGGGAATTCAGCAGCGAGCGGCCCCGTCCCTGTATCGCCGAAATGGGAGGCAAGAACCCGGTGATCGTGATGAACGACGCCAACCTGGAAAAGGCGGTAGAGGGGACTGCACGCGCGGCCTTCGGCTTCAGCGGACAAAAATGTAGCGCCGCCTCGCGCGTGTACGTGCACCGTGCCGTGGCCGATGACTTCCTGCGCCGACTGGTCGATCGTACGCTCCAGCTCTCAGTCGGCGACCCGGCCAAGTCGGATGTGTTCACCGGCCCGGTCATCAGTGAGATCGCCTTCGATCGCTTCAAAGAGTCATGTCGACGGGCCAAATTGGATGGTGAGATACTCGTTGGCGGAACAGTAATCGACGACGGAGAGTCAACCCACGGCTTTTTTTGCCGGCCGACAGTGGCGCGACTCCCGAAGGACCACCCATTTTTCTACGACGAGTTGTTCGTGCCACTGCTCGTGGTCGCCTCGGTCGACTCGTTCGACGAAGCCATCGAACTCGCCAACGATTCAAAGTACGGGTTGACGGCCGGGATCTTTACCGAGAATCAGCATATCAAGGACCGATTTCTGGACGAAATCGAAGCAGGCGTCGCCTACGTCAACCGAAAGAGCGGCGCAACAACCGGCGCATGGCCGGGCGTTCAATCCTTTGGTGGATGGAAGATGAGCGGCTCGACCGGGAAATCGGCCCTTGGGCCGTACTACGTGCAGCAATTCATGCACGAGCAAACACAAACGGTCGTGTCGGACTAAACGACCTCGAGCGGCACTTCCTCGATCTGCTCGTCAACGATCCTGAAGCTTCGCAGGTCGGGGCGGGTCTCATCGGCGAGCGATACGATTAGGTACAGCGCCTCCGGGTAGAATGCCAGCCTCACGTCGGTCGGCGACGGGTACGCCCGCGTGTGGGTGTGCGAGTGGTAGATGGCGCCCAAGTCCAATTCCTGGTCGTCAATCTCTGTTATCGCCCTCAACTGCTGTGTCGGGTCCATATGGTAGTGAACCGGGCTGGGATCCAGGCTCTCGATGGGGTACGCGCGAACGGCTCGACCTTCTTGCGTTGCAATCAGCCCACACACCTCGTTCGGAAATCCCGACTTTGCATGGGCCACGATCTCGTCCACCATGGCCTGGCTAATCACCACAGGAACGCACTCTCCAGCCCCGACTCGAGGCTCGCCACTTCGGCCGTCCACAGGTCGCCGCTCAGATACTTCCAGCCGCCGTCGGGCAGCAGCGCGACGATCGTACCCTCCTTCATGCGGTCGGCATACCTCAACGCCGCCTGGACGATGGCGCCCGACGAGACTCCGGCAAAAATGCCTTCTTCCGAAGCCAGGCGTCGCATTCCGACTACCGCGTCCTGATTCGTGACCAGGTACTTTGCGTCGAGGATGCTGGAATCGAGGATTGGAGGCACATAACCCTCCGCCAGGCTTCGTAGTCCCTGGACCAGGTCACCGGGATGAGGTTCGGCCGCGACGATCTTTACGCCGGGACGTTCCTCCTTCAAGCGACGTCCCACTCCCGTCAGCGTCCCTCCCGTCCCGAGGCCGGCTACGAATGCGTCGATCTCGGGCACGTCCCGCAAGATCTCGATACCCGTCGTGTCGTAATGGGCCCGCGGATTGGCCGTGTTGGCATATTGATTCAGAACCCAGTACCGCTTCTCGCGATCCAGCTCGCGCGCAACTTCGATTGCGCCGTTCGTTCCCAGCTCCGGCGCCGAGTCGATAATCTCCGCACCGAAGATCTCCAACAGCTTTCGCCGTTCCGGGGTCACATTCGACGGCATAACCGCCACCACGCGGTACCCCTTCACCCGGCTCACCATCGCCAGCGCGATACCCGTGTTCCCGCTGGTCGGCTCCAGCAGTATGTAGTCGGATGAGTCGGCCCTGGATTCGAACTCTTCTACCAGATACCGGGCGACGCGATCCTTGACACTTCCGCTTGGATTGGCACCCTCAAGTTTGGCAAGCAGTCGCACCTTCGGGTTCGAATTCAAGCGACTGAGCTCCACGACGGGTGTATTACCAATTGCGTCCAGTACGCTCGAACCCACTCCACCCCGAATTATCGAGGTGGACCGTAGCTCCGCTGATTGCATTCGACGGAGCCTATCCGCCTGCCATGGCAGGAAGGATCACGACCGTGTCTTTCGGCCCCACCGGAGTTGAGAGCTTTTCCAGGTACTGAATGTCCTCGTCGTTAACATAGACGTTGACGTAGCGCTGGAGCGCGTCACCCTCGAAAAGCTGCTCCCGCAGGCCCGGATAATCCGAAGTCAAGTTCGCCAGCACCGAGCCGACCGTCTCGCCGTCGGCAGTTACTTCACGGGATCCGCCGGTGTGGGTGCGCAGCACCGGCGGAATCCGTACATTACTCATTTCATTTGCTCCTGCCTTCACATTGGTCTGGATTCGTCAGACGGCGGAATCAGCCATCGCTCGCTCGTCCGCCTCGGCCGTGAGATAGCTGCAGACGGGACAGTTGGGATCGCGACGGACCTTCAATTCGAGGAAAGATGCATCCAAAGCATCAAACATGAGCAGTCGTCCGATCAGTGGATTGCCGATGCCGACGATCAGCTTGATAACTTCATTAGCTTGAAGTAGACCCATTACCCCGGGAAGCACGCCCAGGACACCCGCCTCACCTCAGGTGGGCGCCAGCGACGGAGGAGGCGGTTCGGGATAAACGCACTTGTAACACGGGCCTTCCGGCGGATAAAAGACGCTGAGTTGCCCGTCGAAGCTCAAGATGCTGGCGGATACGTTCGGTTTGCCGAGTCGCACGCACGTTTCATTGATCATGTACCGCGTATCAAAGTTATCGGTGCCGTCAACCACGATGTCGTACTGCTCGATAATCTCCGACACGTTCTCCGGCACTAACCGCGTGTCATACCCGTTAACCTGCACTTCAGGGTTAAGGTCATGTAGGGTTTGCTTGGCCGAATCTACTTTCAGCATGCCCACGCGCTCCGTCGTATGAAGCACCTGGCGCTGCAGATTGCTCTCGTCGACGACATCCGAGTCGACTATTCCGAGCGTACCGACGCCGGCTGCCGCCAGATAGAGCGCGGTGGGCGATCCCAGACCACCCGCTCCCACCAACAACACTTTCGCATCCAGTAGTTTGAGTTGTCCTTCTTCGCCGACCTCGGGAATCAAGATGTGCCGGCTGTATCGTTGCTGTTGGTCCGGAGTTAGAGTGCGTGGAAAGACAAAGGGAAGACCGGCGTCCTTCCAGGCGCCGAAGCCGCCTGAGACGGACTTCACATCCGTGTAGCCCATGTCTTGCAGAGTGCGGGCCGCTAATACCGAGCGCGTGCCACCGGCACAGTACAGGACTATTGGCTGCGATTTGTCTGGAACGGCATTCTCGATGCGCAGTTCGAGATAGCCGCGCGGAACGTGCACTGCACCAGGGATGTGCCCTTCGTCCCACTCGGGTTTCTCGCGCACATCGACGATCTTCGCGCCACCGGAACGCTCCAGGTCTGCGGCCGTCTGCACGTCAGTCTCATCGACGCGCGCTTTCGCTTCTGAAAATAAGTCTTGGAAAGTCGCCACGCGTCACGGGTCCTTAAGAGGTTGACCCATTGTACGGCAGACTCACTACCGCGCTCTACGCACGTTTGCCTGACGGGACGGCCTGGCGAGAAAAGCGCTGAAAAATTCCTCCTAGCACGTCCGAGGCGCCCACGATATCCCAGGCGAAAGGCTGACGCGCACCTCGCGTCTTGAAGTAGCTGGAGACCACCGTCAAGTCGGGCGACAGCACCGCCAGGTCCTTCACACGTGGATCGTCGGTATAGAGACATGATCGATCCTCGTACCATGAACGCAACTCATACTTCATGTACTCGTCCTCGCGCCGCACCGTCTGTAGTAGAACTTATGTGCTATTATACCGTCTTCAGGTGCTTCAATGCGCACCGTGGGCGTCCCTCGCATAGCATCTCCGAAGCCGGATTGGCCTTACGTTGCGGCTTGAAATGCCAGGAGGCATGACGCGGCGGTAAGAGCAATCGCGGGCGCGATACAGCGAAATGTCAACTGCAGAGCACGGCGATCGAGCGTGACTCGCAGAGCCTGCCGGATTGCTATAAGGATCAGCAAGCCGCTCGCCAGAGACAGGGCCAGCCCGAGCGGGATACCCTCGATGGCACATAGCGCGAACGCGCAGACTGCGGCCGACCCGGTGATGACAAGAACCACGTTGAGGGCACGGCGAGGCCCCAGGATCACCGCGAGCCCGCGCTGGCGCAGGGCTGCATCGGTCTCCACGTCGGGCAGGGCATTCGCCAGATGTGCCGCCAACAGCAGAAACGTGCCGAAGGGGTACACGATCACTACGGACCAGGTCAGCGAGCCCGCCACGAGCCAGATCCACGTCAGCAGAGCAAGGAAGCTGACCACGTAAGGGATGGGGCTAAAGTGAGTGCGTTTAAGACGTAGATCGTAGGCGAGACCCGAGCCCAGTCCGACCGCCACGATTGCGAGCGAGGCGAGACCGAAGCTCAGAGCGAAGCCGATACATACCACTATCCCCAAGACCACCATGCCGATCGCGACCGGCGCGGGGACCTGCCCGCTTGGTAATGGCTTCTCGGGCTGGGTGCGGGCGTCGTCATGGCGGTCTATAAAGTCGTTTAACGCACCTACCGCTACCTGCGATGCGCCGACCACAGCGATGCCTCGCATCAAGACTCCTACGGGTGGCGTCCCGCGATGTGCCACGAACAGGAGAACGGCCGAACCTGCAACGACCGTGATGGACGGGAAGACGTGCACGAGTCGGAGGGCACCAATCGCGGATGCTAGTGGCCCAGTTATTCCAGGGCGGGCGTCCGCACTCCGGCCGGCGAACATCTACCGAAGCAACGCGATGCCGAGAACCGCCCCTGGCCACCAACCTACGCGGCTCAGCACGAGGCTTAGCGCGAGTACGACAACTGCGCAGAGGGCACCTGTGATGGCGCCTGCCAGCACATCGAAGGGGTAGTGCACTCCGACGTACACGCGAGAGAAGCCGATGAGCGCAGCCAATGCCAGGAAGAGTATTCCGGCCGCGGGGTAGGCCACAGCCAGGGGGACCGCCGCCGCCATAGCGGAACCTGCGTGCCCCGACGGCCAGGAATGCGCCCCTGGAGCCTTCACCAGGAGGAGTCGCAGGCGACCAGGACCTCGACCGCTGTATGGTCGTTCGCGTGCTATGGCCGGTTTGAGCACGGCGTTGATGACTCCTTCCGCCAGGATGAGCGAGCACAGGCTGGTCAATGCTGCTGCGCGTGCGTGGACATCGCCGAACAGGAACAGCAGCACGCAAATGCCAACCCAGATCGAGCCCTTTGTGCCCGACTGCGTAATTCGCACCATAAGCACAGTGGCCCAGCGCGTGCGCAGCTTTTGCTGCGAAAGGAGGTACAGGTACCGGTCCAGGTTCGAGAGCCGACTTCGCGACATGATTCTGTATTGTCGCACCATGGCACTCCCCGCTCAGAGTGGTGATCGTGTGCCCCACTACCGCCCCGGAGCCATGTAGAATCGGACGGTCCGGTCGGCGCGCATTTGGCGGCAGACCGCGCTTTACGATTATGAAAGGATGACTATGACGGAGGCATCGTCGGCACGATACGTCGATCTGCGTCAGGAGGATGGAATATTCACCATCGCACTCCTCGACGAAGAGCGGCGTGAGGTTGGACATGGCTACCGGGGACCGACGCTCAAGCGAGCCGAACAGGACATGAAGTATTGGACGCGGGACAAGGGGCTGGAGAGACTGCCGACCTAGCGTTGGAACCCGATCCGAGCCACGGATCCGCGTCGGCGGAGCCCGGTGGTTTCCCGGTACGCGCCGTCCTGCACCTTGATCTCGACGCGTTCTACAGTTCGGTGGAGCAGCGGGATGACCCGCGTCTCCGCGGAAAGCCGGTGGTCGTGGGCGGAGACCCGTACCGGCGTGGCGTGGTCGCTACGGCCAGCTATGAAGCTCGCCGTTTCGGGATCAGATCCGGATTGCCCGCGATCACCGCTCGTAGGCTCTGTCCTCAGGCAATATTTATCGCTCCGCGATTCGACGTCTACCGGGCGGTTTCCGAAATCGTCATGGGCGTGCTGCAAGCGCTTTCACCTACGCTCGAGCGCATCGCATACGATGAGGCATTCGTCGATGTGTCGGATCACGTGACTACGCGAGATGATGCACTTTCACTTGGCCAATCGGTCAAAGCAGAAATTCGCGCAGCCACCGAGCTGACCGCCAGCATCGGCATCGCGACGAACAAGATCACCGCGAAAGTGGCGTCCGATCATGACAAGCCCGACGGACTGACCATCGTGGCGTCAGGTGAAGAAGCCGGCTTCCTCGCACCGTTGCCGGTCCGCAAGTTATGGGGAATCGGGCCTCGTGCCGAAGCCAGACTCGCGCTGGAAGGTATCGAACGCGCCGAACAACTCGCGGCGGCCTCGCCCGCGTGGATAGTGGCGCGCTTCGGTCACCAGGGCCTGGAGTGGCGATCTTTGGCACGGGGCATCGATTCGAGGCCGGTGGCATCCGGTGAGAAACGTCGCCAGATCAGCCGAGAGGAGACGTTTGCCGAGGACTTGAGTGATATCGTCTCGCTGCGCGATGCACTCCAACGGATGAGTGAGGAACTGATCTCTGATATGCGAACGTATCCACCGGCGCGTACGTTGACGGTCAAGATACGATATGGCAACTTCACAACCATCACCCGCCAGATCAGTCCGGGCACCGTGATGACCGCTCAATCCTTACCTGCCCATGCCAGCCACGTGTTGACGGAACATTGGGACGGCCGCCCCGTGCGACTGCTGGGCGTGGCACTGTCCAACTTCGTCGAGGACGCGCCCGGGCAACTCAAACTGTTCTAGCCGCACCAGGTCTGGATGCCCGGCGTGGCCTTAGACAGGCCACGCCGGGCAGGTCCGTTAGACTCCTGCTACCTGCTGCGGCACCTTGGCGCTCAACCGCAAGCTCTCGACCTTGTCGAGGCGCTCCCAGGGCAAATCGAGATCGTGCCGCCCGAAGTGCCCGTACGACGCCGTCTGCTGATAAATGGGGCGGCGAAGACCCAGGTTCTGGATAATCGCCGCAGGCCGAAAGTCGAAATGTCGGTCGATAATGTCCTGCATCTCCGCGTCAGAAACATGGCCGGTGCCAAAAGTCTCGATCATGATCGACACAGGATGCGCGCGACCGATGGCGTACGACACCTGGATCTCCAGGCGATCGGCTAACCCGGCGGCCACCAGGTTCTTGGCGCAATACCGCGCGTAGTAGGCGGCAGAGCGGTCAACCTTGGTCGCGTCCTTGCCCGAGAAGGCGCCCCCACCGTGGCGGGCCATGCCGCCATACGTGTCGACGATGATTTTTCGTCCAGTCAGACCGGCGTCACCGTGTGGGCCACCGATCACAAATCGACCGGTCGGATTGACGTAGTACTTCGTGTCTCCGTCCAACCACTCCGGGCCGATGACCGGCTTGACCACCAGTTCCACCAGGTCGTTCTGGATCTTTTCCTGATCGACACCGTCGTCGTGCTGCGCGGACATGAGCACGGTGTCAACTCGAAACGGCTGCCCGTAACGATATTCGACCGTGACCTGCGCTTTACCATCTGGGCGGAGATACGTCAATGTGCCGTCGCGCCGCAGCTCTGAGAGCCGCCGACACAACGCGTGCGACAAAGCGATTGGAAGCGGCATGAATTCGGGAGTTTCAGTGCAGGCGAAACCGATCATCATACCCTGATCACCCGCGCCGGTCTGATCGATCTGGGCTGCGGAGGAGTCCGACTCCTGGGAATGGTCGACCCCCACCGCGATGTCGGGCGACTGTTTGTTCAGTCGTACGTTGATCTCGCAGGTAGCCGCGTCGAACCCGAGTTCCGGTCGGTTGTATCCAATGTTGGTGATCGTTTCTCGCGCGATGGCAGACGGGTCGATGTCAGCGGAAGTCGTCACCTCACCGAAAATCAATACGTAGCCGGTGCCGGCGGATGTTTCGCACGCCACTCGTGCCTTTGGATCCTGCGCCAGAATCGCGTCGAGAACCGCATCAGAGATCTGATCGCACATTTTATCCGGATGTCCCTCCGTCACGGACTCAGACGTGAAGAACAACTGAGGTGCCTGCATAAAGGTCGTCATCAACCCTCCTTGGGTGTTGGCGGCGATAGCGCTTCAGAATTCTTGTTATTATACGCGACTGCTCACCCTCTGTCCCTCGGATGTTTTCGTGCCTCCCGGGCCGTATCAGAGGCGGTGCACTGCGGCACTGTGCCGAGTGGACTTTCCCGGGCCTGGTCGGCCCCCGATCGTGTACAGTGGCGGCGTGCCTGAGCAGAATGAACGCGGACGCGTCCGTGGATCGATGCCGACCAGCGTTGCTGGTAGAAGAATACCGATTGGTGCCACGAGGGCGCATCCTACGGGCGGTGGAGTCCTGCGATCCGCCACCCGCGGCACAGGGCCCCCACTCGGATCAGCGGTGCCCATCATGGCTATATTCCTGCTTCTGGCCGGATTGGGCGCTGCTCTCCTGACGGTACGCCTTCACAATCAGTCGGTGGATCTGGGAGCGGTTTCCCCATTCGCGCCGGCAACCCGGGCGATCGTGATTGTCGTCGACGGCGCCGATCCCGCGACCCTCGGCCAGGTCCCGATGCCGAATCTGACCGCCCTCCGACAAAACGGCGTGACATACACGCGGGCCTGGGCCGGTCAAATGGAAACCACGCCGGCCGCATCGGCGGCGAGTATCGGTACCGGTTCGTTGCCGCGATCCGACGGGGTGGTCGGTGACGTCTGGTACGATGCCAAAAGCTCGACGGTGGCACGACCGACCTTGCCGCAGAACGTGCTCGTCGGAAGTATTGACACCGTAATGGAACCGACCGGCGTGGTCGGGCTGGCGGCGCGAATCAAGTCACGCCGCCCATCAGATCGGGTCCTCTCCGTCGGCGGCACGAACTGCGCGGCGGCTGCGGCGGCAGGCACCTGGGTAGCCGATTACATCGTGTGCGCGTAGCGTGG
>DAINCT010000013.1:11129-22658 GCA_036732245.1 Chloroflexota bacterium
CGCCATGAAAGTAACCAGGCCGACCGTGACGTTTGTCAACTTCCCGGAGATCGGCATCGTGCGACGTGGCGTGCCGGCCGCACGGGCAGCGCGCGTCGAGAAGCAGGTCCTACGGGGTCTCGATGCCGACATCGGGCGTTTGATGCGGGAGTCTCGGCGTGAGGGCACGTACAAGAGCACTATTTTCGTGGTCACCTCGGGCCGAGCGTTTGAGCTCATTGGAACTCGCATGTCGTACCGACAGCTCTCCAATGCCGTGATTGCAGCTGGGGGCCAGGCAACATATCTGGCTGGAGACGGGTCGGCGCTCATCGGGCTGCGCGACCCACTACAGGCCCAACCGGTGGCTCAGGCTCTGCAGGCGGACAATGCGAGTGCGATCGATGCTGTCTACTTCAAGTCGCAGTCCGGAAACGCGTGGTCATACAGCGCCCAGTACATCGCTCCTCAAGTCGATTCTAACTTTGCACGAGCCTGTTCATACCTCCTGTCGACCGCGGCTTCCGCTAGCTCGCCGGACGTCGTCGTCGTGTACCGGCCTTACGCCGGATTGGCGCCTGCCGGTCAACCTGGTGGACTGACTGGGTCACTCGGTCTTCAGTGGCCGGTCCAGCACGTGCCTCTAATCCTGTCGGGACACGGAGTCTATGCCGGCCGCACATCGAGCTACCCGGCCCGGTTAGTCGACGTTGCACCCACACTCGAAACCTCGCTTGGTTTACCGCCGGCCGGCCACGATGGGATTGTCCTGCGCGACGCTCTATATGGAGCAACCACCGGCGCGGACATCCAGGCTACGGAGAGGAAGAAACTGGATCCGCTCACGACGGCGCTTCAGCATCGGGCGGCGAGTGTCACTCCGTAGCCCTCGGTATTCATGGCAACCTCTCCACATGTGTGCCCGCACTTCTTGACGCACGTGCAAACCGTCGTAGCGTAGATCCTCGTCGTCGACCTCGCCCTGACCTCTACACCGCGAACCTTGGATGTTCCCTATCACGACACAGCCGGATCAGGAAGCCGCATCGAATCCCGGACTCCCATCAGTTTCACGGCAGCTCGCTCCAGCGTTTCCCGTCGCTTGGGGAAGGCGAAGCGGACTTGCTGTGCCCCCCGGGCCGCGACACTGTAGAAACTGCTTCCTGGCACGCACGCGATACCCACCTCTTCCACCAGCCGCCGCGCGAACGTGACGTCGCTCGTCATATCGAAATCGGTGATGTCGCACATCACGTAATATGCTCCCCGAGGCACGAACGGCTTCAAGCCGCTCGCCTGCAGCACTGGAATGATGAAGTCGCGCCGGTCGCTGTAACTCTCGGCCAACCGTTGGTAATACTCATCCGGAAACGACATGGCAAGCGCACCGGCGACCTGTAGAGGCGCTGCGGCCCCGACGGTGAGAAAGTCGTGCACCTTGCGAATGGCCGAAGTGAGCGATGGAGGGGCAATCGCATAGCCCACTCTCCACCCCGTCACGCTGTACGTCTTCGATAGGCCGTTGATTGTCACCGTGCGTTCGCGCATACCGTCGAGCGTGGCGATGGAAACGTGCTCTTCGCCGTCAAATACCATATGCTCGTAAATCTCATCAGCCAGGGCCACCGCATTCCACTTCAGGCAGAGGCCGGCGAGAAACGTCAGTTCATCCCGACTGAATACCTTCCCGGTCGGATTGTTGGGAGTGTTCAGAACGATCGCTCTCGTCTTTGAGTTGAAGGCCGCCTCCAGTTCATCACGATCGATTGACCAGTCGGGCGCGTGGAGCGGCACGAACCTGGGAATCGCCCCTGATAAGATGCAATCCGGACCGTAGTTCTCGTAGAACGGCTCGAATATGACCACCTCATCGCCCGGGTTGAGCAAGGCGAGCATCGCGCTAATCATGGCTTCCGTGGCGCCGCAACACACCGTGATCTCTCGCTCGGGGTCAATCTCCATACCCTGAAAACGCTTGGTTTTAGTCGCGATCCCATCCCGGAAGTTCTTAGCCCCCCACGTGATCGCATACTGATTTACGTCGTCCTGGATCGCGGCGCAGGCTGCGTCTTTCAACTCTTGCGGCGCGGCAAAGTCAGGGAATCCCTGGGCTAGATTGATACCGTCGACTGGGTGGTAGAGAGAGATCAGTCTGGTCATCTCGCGAATGACGGATTCGGTGAAACTCTCGGAGCGGGCCGAAACCTGTGTCACATTCAATTGCCTGCCTCCCCGACAAAAAGTGCGAGCTGCCGTGGACGAGGTACGCCGTTCCACCGCACCGAGGGTTTGTCGCGTTGCGCTACAGCCACGCCGACCGCACCCAAACCTGCTGCTTTGAGCGAGCGTTGAACCGTCCGCAGAGCCAACGACGGCGTATTGTTTTCTTTGCTCAAGTGCGCCAACCACACCTCCACGGCTTCGTGTTTCACGTGTTTCACCAGAATACCTGCCGCCTGGGTATTCGAGAGATGCCCTTGCGGACCGGCCACGCGTTGTCGCAGTTGCGAGGGATAGCGACTCTGACGAAGCATATCGGGGTCGTGGTTCGACTCCAGGACGACCAGGTCGGCCAGATTCACCGCGTCCTGTACCTCCTGATTCGGTATTCCAAGGTCGGTAGCGAGTGTGATGGTCCGGTCACCGACACGGATTATGAACCCCACGGGACACACCGAGTCGTGCGACACCGCGAAGCTCGTCACATCGACATCCCCGAAGCGGTGCGACTTTCCCACCTCGAGAATGGCCGCCGCTTTCTCGCTATGAAGCCCTGTGGCACGCAGGACTTTCTCGTTGGCAAAGATGGGAGTTCCGTACCGCGCTGTCAGGTCACCGGCTGCCTGGCAGTGGTCGCGGTGCTCGTGCGAGATCAGTACCGCCGAAAGTTGACCTGGAGAGATCCCTTCCGCCCTGAGATGCTTTTCGAGCGTGTTCCACCTCAGTCCGGCCTCAAAGAGGAGGGTGGAACGCTCGGTCCGCAGCAGGAACGCATTGCCGGAACTGCCGCTCGCAAGAGCCCGAAAAACGAACAAATCGGCGCCTTTGGAGATAGGGATGACGGTGGTGAGATGGTACCGGGTGGCCTCGCGCTTCGTCAACGGTTACCGACCCCGGCGCACCTTTCTATTATGATGGGACAAACGATCAGCGATGTTCGCCGAGGGCGGCGGATGTCTGGAGTAAGCACCATGACCTACGTCATTACCGAGTCCTGCATAGGCGTAAAGGATGGTTCGTGCGCGGACGTGTGTCCGGTCGAATGCATTCACACCATGCCAGGCGACCACATGTATTTCATCGATCCGGACGAATGCATCGATTGCGGTGTCTGTGTGCCGGAGTGCCCGGTAGATGCGATCTACCCTGAGGAAGAAGTGCCGGAAAAGCATGAGCGGTTTACGCTCATGAACGCCGAGTACTTTGAGTTGAACGCCGACCGCTTTAGATAGGGCTGCGTCCTTGCACCAAAAAGGGTGACCACTACATGGCGGTCACCCTTTTTCGTGGGCGCGCGCAACGCGTTGGAAACGCACACTCGACCGTTGTGGAAAGTCATCCGGATAAAGAGGTGAACGGTCCCCCACCGTGCGTGGACAGGCGAGATGGATGCGAAGCACACACCGGCAAGCACCGCCGGATGCGGGAATTTGACATAACGGTCGGCTCTGTGCACGGCTTCTCTGCCCGCTATCTCTGGCCCTCCCAGCCACGTATAGTCGAACCTGATTCATCCGAGCCGAGGGGACTGTATGACCGTATGGAGCATCTTGTTTATCTTCCTGGGTTTTACCTATCTGACTCTTCCAACCGGGAGGTTCCGTAGTTGAATCAGCACGAGCTGGAAGTACGTCAACGAATTGAGACCCTGGTTGAGTCGGTCAAAGATGACCAGGCCCGTTCACAGCAACTCTTCCACTATGTGTGGACCATGATTTGCGTTCATCGTGGTCTCATGCGAGTTGTGCGGGAGGTCCGCTCGCGCGAAGGCATTCAGCTTGTGTTGGAAGAAGTCAAGACTGGCCGCCATCGTCTGGTATCTCGGCCCTTTGAGCTCGATCATGAGGTGGAGGGCCTGGCCGTCCAGGCATTGACCAAGATCCTGGGCGAGATCAACGTGGCGCCGCCGGAAAGGACCTAGACCAGTTCGGGCGTGCCGAGTCGCGCACCACCCCGAACTCGTACCGGACATTCTCGTATAGTGGGTGGCGTGTACACGCCACCAGATATGCCGCACACGATCCTCATACTACTGTTTGGAGACCTCGGCGACACGCTGTTGACGGTGCCTGCGCTGCGCGCCGTGCGGCGGCGCTTTCCTCACAGTACCGTTCTGGTCATGGCCAAGCCGCTGCCCGGCCGGTATGTTTGTGAGCTCGGCCTCGCCGATGAAGTGATCGATGTTGATAAACATGCGCTCGATCGGATGCGTTCCCTCCTCAGTCCCGTGACAGTCATGCGACTGCTGCGCCTGTCGTGGCACCTGCGTCGACGCAATGTCGATCAACTCGTCGTCTTCCAGCATTTCACGACCGCATGGGGATCGCTGAAGTACGCTTTCCTGGCAATCGCGACCGGAGCGCCGATGCGAGCCGGGCTAGACAATGGAAGAGGATGGTTCCTCACCCATAGAGCTCAGGATCGCGGATTCGGCGCTGTCCACGAATCGCACTATTGGCTGGAAGTCGCCTCGCTGTTGGGCGCTCCGGGCGAAGCAGTGCTCGAGGCCGCGATTTCAGACGGCGACGCCCGTTCCGCCGATTTATTGCTCCGTGAGCGTGGACTCGAATCCGGTGAGATGTTGGCGATCCACCCTGGCGTGGGCTGGTACGGCCCGGGACGGCAGTGGGGGCCGGATCGGTTTGCGGAAGCTGCTCGCCTCATTCTGCAGGAACGTCCGATTCGCTGTGTACTGGTGGGAACCGAGTCCGATCGCGCCGCCGCCGACACGATGATGTCAGCCCTCGGCGATAGAATTGTCGACCTCGTCGGCATGACGTCCACCGGCGAACTGGCGGCCGTGTTACAACGTTGCGCAGCGCTTCTGTCGAACGACGGGGGCGTGGCTCATCTCGCGGCAGCCGTACATACCCGCACGCTCACCGTCTTCGGCCCATCCAATGATGCCGCCTGGCATCCACTCGGCGGAGAGGTCATATCCGTGGATTTGCCGTGCCGGCCCTGTTTCTATCGGGACTTCGAAATCGGTCTGCGAAACGGTTGTGCGACTCGAGAGTGCCTGACGGAGATCACGCCGGCCCAGGTCGCCGGCCGTGCTCTGGCCTTGTTGGGAGCCGTGCCGGTTGGGCTTTGACTCGTTTCGTGTACTCGGCGTCACCGTGCATTGTGTGGTCGAAAATGATGTCCTGGCTCTGGTGCTGGATCGGATCGGGAAGCGTGAGCTGACGCACATCGTCACAGTCAACGCCGAGTTCGTAATGATGGCGCGTCGTGACGAGCGTTTTCGAGATGTTCTCGCGGCGGCGGACGTGTCGACACCGGACGGAGCAGGCGTGGTATGGGCTGGGCGCCGGCAGGGAGCCACTATTCGGCGCCGCGTGGGCGGCTCCGATCTCATCTGGTCGCTGAGCCGGCAGGCGGCACACCACGGACAGAGCGTGTTCCTGTTGGGAGCCGCCGAGGGAGTCGCGGCAAAAGCGGCTCTCCGGCTCCGGACCGCGATCCCAGGCCTGGTCATCGGAGGAAGCTATGCCGGATCTCCGGCGCCAGGTGAGGAAGACTCCATAGTAGACTTAGTGCGGGCCTCTGGGGCGGAAATCCTGTTTGTGGCGTTTGGCGCGCCGGAGCAGGATCTGTGGATTGCCCGGAATCTCGCTCGCAGTGGCGCCGTCGTGGGCATGGGGGTCGGCGGCAGTTTCGACTATTTGGCCGGCACGGCCCGCCGAGCGCCGGTCTGGATGCAAGAACGAGGTCTGGACTGGCTGTGGCGACTGATTCAACAGCCCTGGCGCTGGCGCAGGATGCTCGCCTTGCCGGCATTCGTGTGGGCTGTGCTCCGTGCGGGGCGGGCCTAGCCTGATTCAGGGAAAGGAATCATCAAGCATGGACGGAACTGAGTCGGGGAATCGCACGGTCGAAGCCCTGAAATTGCAATCGGTGGCCCTGGGAGTTTGGGGCTGCGGCCATATTGGGGCCAGTGCGATGTATTACTTCAGCCGGCAAGGAGTGCGCTGCGTCGGCTATGACATAGCTGCAACACGCGTACAGGAGATTCGAGAAGGACGGTTCTTAACAACTGATGTCGTCCCGACCGGACGGCTCCGAGAAGAGAATCCGATCGTCACCGCCACCACCGACTGGCACGAAATGGTGACGAATAGAGTCGCCGTTCACCTCGTGGCAGTACCGACCGAGCGGGGCGCTGAGCCAAGCTCGGCTGCGCTCGAAGACGTGATGCCGCTCATTTGTGAGGCCATTCGGCAGAGCGACCTGGCTGGGCTGATACCGGCAGTCATCATCGAGAGCACGATTCAGCCCACCTGGATCGATACCGTGGTACTCCCGAAGCTCCTGGCTTCCGGATTGAAACCCGGTGTTGACGTTCTAGTGGGAGCGGCACCGCGTCGCGATTGGTTCTCGGGTTCGGAGCACAATCTGGAGAATTTGCCGCGTATCGTCGGTGGAAGCAGCGAGGAGGCAACCGAACTGATGGTCGCGCTCTACTCGCTCGTGTGCCGTGAAATAGTCCCGGCGCGCGATGCGTATCACGCGGCGTTTACCAAAGTGATCGAAAATCTCATTCGCTTCCAGGGGCTGGCATTGGGAAATACGCTGTCGCTGGCGTTTCCGCAGTACGACATGACCCACGTCCTGTCGCTCGCGAGCACCAAGTGGAACATTCCGCTCTATCATCCGTCGATGGGCATCGGGGGCCACTGCATCCCGCTGGCGCCACGGTACGCGCTTGCGGAAGGCGGCGCGGACAATCCATACCTGGAGACCGTCCGCGATGCCGTGACCTTGAATGACGGCTACTTTTCGCAGCTCTACGCGGTTCGACTTCGCGAGTTGTTAAAAGACTGCAGATCCATTGTCATCCTTGGCTTGGCTTATACTGCCGATGCCAAGATGCACAAGCTCTCTCCCGCGCTCGATGCGCTCGATTGTCTGCGGGATACGCCCCGGCTTCGTCTGCATGACCCGTACTACAGCGCCGAAGATATCGAGGACATATGCGGCGTCGCCACACTGGAGTTCCCCCGCGACCTGTCCGACTGCGACGGAGTCATATTGGTGACCCCGCACACTGCATATCGGCAGGTCGAGGTCGAGAGCGTCGTACAGCCTGGGACGGTGATCGTGGATAACTTCGGAGCCTGGCGCGACCGGACGTTTGCGCCGGGCGTGCGCTATCACGAAGTAGGCCGGCGCTACGTGGAAGACGCTCGCGATGCTATTCGTCGTCCCGAGCCGTCGTCGACTATCAGTTAAGCGGAGGGTTTCCTGCTCGACGTTACACCGAGCTCATACCTTAGCTGGCTTTTCCCCCTGCTCATCGGGTTTACCGCGGCGTTGGTTCTCACACCGCTCGTGCGCCTGCTTGCCGTCCGTCTAGGCGACATCGATCGGCCCTCGGGCAACAAGATTCACCTCAAGGCGACTCCTCTCATGGGCGGAGTTGCGGTCTACGCGGCGTTTCTGGTGACCTGCGTCTTCGTCGTGCCCATTCACGGACCGGTCATCGGCGTCCTGGTTGGCGGTCTGGGAGCAGTGCTGGTGGGCGTGCTGGATGAGTTACTCACGTTGCCGCCGCTCACTCACCTGGTAGGTCAGATCGCCGCGGCCGTGCTGGCGGTGGTCGCCGGCATCGGCTTCGTGCAGCACGTGAGCGTGCCTGGACCATTAACCGCTCCTGGCCTCCAGTTACCCGCCGCCCTCGGGATTGCCTTCACCATTTTCTGGCTCGTGGCCATGATGAACACCGTCAACTTTCTGGATGGTCTCGATGGACTAGCGTCCGGGGTGTCGCTCATCACGGCACTTCTGATGGCGATCTGGGCGTGGGAAGCATACCAGAACCACCGGTTCCTACTGCCACCCACAGCGCACCCTGCCGATTTTGTGCTTCCGCTCGCGCTCGCGGGTGCCCTGCTAGGTTTCTTACCGTTTAACTGGCATGTTGCCAGGATATTTCTGGGCGACTCCGGAAGCATGTTTCTCGGGTTCGCACTCGCCGCGCTCTCAATCGTGGGCCCCACAAAGCTGGGCACCGCGCTCCTCGTTCTCATCATTCCGGTTCTGGATGTTGCCTGGGCCATTGTGCGGCGACAGATCCGTGGCAGAAGCTTCCTGACGGGGGATAAACAGCACGTGTACCACCGAATGCTGGATCTGGGATTGAGCCATACCCAGACCGTGCTCATGCTGTACGGCTTGTGCATTGCGCTGGGTGGCCTGGATCTCTGGCTGCTGAAGCTGCAAAAGCTTCTGGCGTTCGTCGCGCTGGCGATCGCGGCGGGCTCTCTTTATGTGGCGCTCGAGATCCGAGCTAATCGGTTGGCAGTCGACTCTGCCGAGTCTTCGGGCGCTTTGCGCAAGTCTCCCTGAGCCACGGCCCCGAAGGCGGACGGGGTTCGCCGGCCATGCGAGCTTCCGCTGGTCCACGTCACGAACGCCCAGATAACGAGAGCATAGACGTAGCCGGCCACCGCGTCCGTCACCCAATGTTCGGCTAGATAGACGATCGCGAACAGGACGAAGCCGACCCAGAGGAGGAATGGGTACGCTCGACGTCCGATGGCCGCGCGCAAGGCCAGGTACTCCAGCAGCGGAAATGCGGCGTGCTCGGAAGGGAAGGCCGCAACGGCGTCGCCGGTCAGCTTGAACACGTAAAAGATCGGGGTTCCGTGAAACGGCAGCGGATGGGAGTGTACGAACGGATTGAACCCGTTGAATACATCCTGCGGTCGATCGTAGCGCAAGGATGAGAGCCAGGGCGGCATTGCCGGGAACAAAATGAAGGTGATGAAGCCCAACACAAGCAGCAGGAGCGCCGCGGCTACAAATCGAAAGTAGATCACTCGATCCACGCGCCACAGAAAGTAGCCCACGATGTACGGCTCCGGCAAATGAAGATTGTATGCCAGCGAGGTGACGACATCGAGCGGCCGCACATGTCCTCGCGACGCCAGGTGGTGCTGCAGGAAGCTGACGGCGTCGTGCCCGAAAAAAAGCCTGTGATCCATGTCGAGCATAAAGTTCAACTGCACCGGAAAGGGCGACCTGGCGGCGATGGGTCCGCTCAGATTCCACAGCAGCAATCCGAGTAGAAACACCCACCAGTCACGCAGGAAAAGCACGGGCAATCGCGTGATGGCAAGTGCGGCAAATGCTGTGGCGAGCGTCAAGAGTTCCACGCCAAGTCTCACGTTCGTGAGGTCGGCCAGCGCCACGATTCCACCAAAGTAGGCGAAGAGCGTGACCAATTCCGCGCGAGACGCGTGCTGCGGCGGAGCGGTCCTCAGGACTCGAGGCCCATGCCGGCTGCAGCCAGAAAACCCCCGTCGACTGCGATGCACTGTCCGGTCAGGTACGAGGATTCTGCTCCCGCCAGAAAGACGATGGTCCCAACCACCTCGTCGACCGTCGCGAAGCGACCCATGGGAATCTGAGTCATCCAGGCCCGTCGTTGAGGCTCCGTAAGATGCGCCGTGGCGTCAGTCACGATGTAGCCGGGAACGACACAGTTGACTCGCACGTTGTAGCAGGCTGCCCGCACGGCAAAATCCCGCGTGAGGCCGAGTACAGCTGATTTTGCCGCCGCGTAGTTCGCCTGGCCGGCGTTGCCGATGACGCCAACGACGGAACTTACGTTGACGATGGATCCCGTGCCGGTCCGCCGCATCGATTCGAGCGCAACCCGGCTCAGAGCCCGCGTGCCGGCGAGATCGGTAGTCCACGTGGCGTCCCAGTCCTCGGAAGACATCTGAATCACCAATCTGTCCCGCGTAATTCCGGCGTTGTTGATGAGCACAGTCAGTGGTCCCAGTATCGACTCAACGCGTGCTACCAGGTCTGCTGCCTGGCTGGCGTCGGACATGTCGGCCTGCACGGCCAGGGCGCGCCCGCCCGCATCCCGGATGCATTGCACGATTGCGTCGGCTTCAGCGGTGGACGATCGATAATTGATGGCGACCGATAAACCTTGGTCGGCCAGACGCAGTGCGACCGCCTTACCGATGCCACGGGAACCGCCCGTGACGAGCGCCACGACGTTGCTGGACACGGGTACGTGCGACATACTTTGGTATTCTAATGGAAGGCGAACGGACTGACCGGAGGAGTACATCTATGGTGGCTGGCGAAAATTCGCCCGACTATACGTTCGAGGCTTTTGCCCAGCACGACTTTTATCGGGTGGTCAACGAACATCTGGTGGACGCGACACTGCAGATTCGCAGTCGGATCCCGCAACTCCCGATTCGACGGGCGCTCGACCTGGCATGCGGCACGGGCGCCGTCACCCAGCTTCTGGTCGAGGGGCTGCGACGCCGGCGACAGCCAGCCGAGATCATCGCGGTAGACCCGTCGGATTCGGCGCTCGAAAAAGCTCGGCGCCTCGTGGGCAATGCCGCGGCATTCGTACGGGGTACGGCGCAGGCGTTCTCAAGCGTTGCCACCGGGCTCGACGTGATTCTGTTCTGCAATGCAATCCATCTGCTTCCGAACAAAGATGAGGTGTTCCAGGAAGCAAGCAAGGCGTTGAATCCGGACGGCGTATTCGGCTTCAACACCTCGTTTTACGAGGGCTGTTATGCTCCCGGCACCGAACGGTTCTATCGGCTCTGGATGCTCAGGGCTTTGCAATTGCTCAAACAGGAGAACGGGATACGCCCCGACCGCACCAAAGTTGAAGCCATGCGGTGGCTCACTCCGGACGAGTACCGTGACCTTCTGCAGCGCCACGGCTTTGTGATCGAAGACATGCACGCCGAAGAGGCCATGATGACGTGCGAGAGCTGGCAGGACATAAGCCACTACTCGGACTTCGCCAGTGGCGCCCTTCCCGGCGTCCCCGAAGAATTGGCGATCCCCGCCTTGCAGCGCGCGGTCGCTCAGGCGTACGCCGAACTCGGGATTACTGAACTGCCTCGAAACTGGCTCCAGGTGGTCGCGCGCGCCGTGTGATGGCTCTCTCGACCGGGGTGAAACGAGTTGCCGAGCCTTTCCTCGTCTTCACGATCGTTCTGTGCGGTTACCTGCTCACCGGCTCCAACGATCTCAGGCACAACGGTGACACCTACCTGCGCTATCAGACAACGCAAGCTTTGGTCGACCAGGGGCGCGCCTGGATAGCAGATCCCGCGTCTCGAGACACGCGCGTCAGCCTCGGACGCGGTAATCATCTGTACGCTTTTTATGCCCCCGGTCAGGCGCTCATGATGGCGCCGCTCTATGTCGCGGGCAAGATCGCGGCACATCACCTGGGCCTCCCCTACGACATTTCCACGCTGTACGCCACACGTTCGGTCGATCTATGGTTAGGCGCACTGCTGGCTCTCGTGTTCTACGCACTGTGCTGTGCCGTGG
>DAINCT010000014.1:0-22549 GCA_036732245.1 Chloroflexota bacterium
TACATGAACGCGCTCTCAGGTAGATCATCGCACTTGCCGTCCAGGATCTCCTTGAAGCCACGCACCGTTTCCGCGATCTGCACGTACTGACCCGGGATACCGATAAAACGCTCGCCGACGAAGAAAGGCTGGGAAAGGAAGCGCTCGATCTTGCGGGCGCGGGACACCGTCAGCCGGTCGTCTTCCGACAACTCATCAATACCGAGGATGGCGATGATGTCCTGCAACTCGCGATAGCGCTGCAGAACGCGTTGTACGCCACGAGCCGCATCGTAGTGGTCCTGGCCGACGGTCTTGACATCGAGGATATTCGAGGTGGAGGCCAGCGGGTCGATGGCGGGATAGATGCCGCGCTCGACGATGGCGCGATCGAGCGAAAGCGTCGAGTCAAGATGAGCGAAGACGGTGGCCGGAGCCGGGTCGGTGTAATCGTCAGCCGGCACATATACGGCCTGGAACGAAGTCACAGAGCCCTTTTTGGTGGAGGTAATGCGCTCCTCAAGTTCGCCCATGTCGGTTCCGAGGGTCGGCTGATAGCCCACCGCGGACGGCATGCGGCCCAGCAGGACGGACACCTCAGAGGCAGCCTGCGCAAAGCGGAAGATGTTGTCGATGAAGAGCAAGACATCTTTGCCCTCCTCGTCCCTGAAATATTCGGCCATGGTGAGGCCGCTCAAGCCCACGCGCATGCGAGCACCGGGAGGCTCATTCATCTGGCCGAAGACAAAAGCGGTTTTGTCGATGACCCCGGACTCCTGCATTTCGAGCCAGAGGTCGTTACCCTCGCGGGTACGCTCACCGACACCGGCGAACACGGAGAAACCGCCGTGTTCCTGCGCGACGCTGCGGATGAGTTCCTGGATGATGACGGTTTTACCGGTGCCTGCTCCGCCGAAGACGCCGACCTTGCCGCCACGGGCGAAAGGCGCGACCAGATCGATGACCTTGATGCCCGTTTCGAGAATCTCCGGAGTCGTGACGAGGTCCTTAAAGGCCGGTGAGTTGCGATGGATCGGCCAGCGCTCCTCGGTTTCGACGGGGCCGCGGTTGTCCACTGGGTGCCCGGTCACGTTGAACACCCGTCCGAGCGTCGCCTCCCCCACCGGAACCATGATGGGGCGACCGGTATTGCGCACGCTCATGCCGCGCGACAAACCTTCGGTCGGCGACATTGACACGGTGCGAACCCAGTTGTTGCCAAGTGACTGCTCGACTTCGAGCACGACCGGCAGATCGCGCCCGGTATCCTGGACCTCGAGCGCATAGAAAATATCGGGCGCCTCCCCCTCCTCGAACTCAACGTCGATGACTGGGCCCGTGATCTGGACGATTCGGCCGACGGATTCGGCTCGTTTATCCGGAGTGGATTTGACCTCTTCCGGTGCTTGTGCCATGTCTTCCTCTGCTTTCTACTGGACCACTACTACTCCGCGGGTTCTTCCGGCGGGGTACGGGGTGCGACGCCTAGCCGGTCCGAAGTGCCTCGGCGGCACCGCTGATTTCGGCGATTTCCTTTGTTATTTCCGCTTGCCGGGCCTTGTTCGCCAGCAGCGTCAAGTCGCTGGCAAGCTCGTTCGCGTTGTCGGTGGCGTTGCTCATGGCCACCATCCGGGAACTGTGCTCGCTGGCCTTGGTCTCGAGCAGCGCCTGATACATGGTGAATTCGATGTAGCGAGGTAGCAGAGCCGAAAGAACGGCCTGCGGGTCGTCCGGCTCGTAGTTCCATGGGCCGCCAAGCCGGACCTCTTCCTCATCCTTTTGGTCAGGAGCAATCACCGGCAGGAGTTGAACCGCCCTGGGAGTTTGCCGCAAGGTGCTTACGAACTCGCTATAGACCAAGTAGACGGCATCCACGGCGTCGTTTTCAAAGTCTTCGAGAATCTGCTGGGCCACCGGGCCGATCACGGAGGCATCGGGGTGATCCCCGATATTCGTGAATTCCGCCACGAGTTTCCACCGCATCCGCAGCGTGAAGTCGCGCCCCTTACGACCGACGGCAACCACACGAACATCGCCACCCACCCGTTCGGCCAGGCGGATGGTCTCTCGGTTCAGATTGACGACCAGTGAGCCGGCAAGTCCGCGATCCGGTGTCAACACGACAATTTCGACCCGGTTACCATCTCGTTTGGTCAAGAGTGGGTGTTCGTCGGCGCCGGATCGACGTGAGATGTCGGCGACGATGCCGCGGATGTGCTGCGCGTAGGCACGCGTGTCCGTGACCTGTTGCTGGGCCTTCCGCATACGCGACGCAGCGACCATCTGCATGGCCTTGGTGATCTGCGCCGTGTTCTTAATGCTCCGAATGCGACGCTTGATTTCTCGCTGTGAAGCCATCCGTGATCCTTACCGATGATTCCGTGGGGCAGGTACGCTTCCGCCCCCTACCGTCCCTATTCGAATTGGGTCGATTTCTTGAATTCGTCGATTGCCTGCTTCAGTTTCTCTTCCGTCTCGGGAGAGATCTTCTTCTCGTTCGTGATCGCCTCCGCGACATCGGCATGGCTCGCTTCCATGTACTGCTGGAACTGCGTCTGGAAGTCCTCGAGCTTGTTGACCGGGACGTCGTCCAGGAAGCCGTTGCTCAAGGCGTAGAGAATCACGGCCTCTTGCGCCATCGAGAGCGGAGCATTCTCGGGCTGTTTCAGCACTTCCGTCGCCCGCTGACCACGCTCGAGGCGAGCTCGGGTCTGCGGATCCAGGTCAGAGCCGAACTGCGCGAAGGCGGCGAGGTCGCGGTATTGGGCCAGGTCGGTACGTAAACCCTTCGACACCGAATTGATCGCTTTGGTCTGGGCCGCACCACCGACGCGAGATACAGATAATCCGGTGCTGATGGCGGGTCTGATGCCCGCGTAAAAGAGGTCGGCTTCGAGGTAGATCTGCCCATCCGTGATCGAGATCACGTTAGTCGGGATGTAGGCCGACACATCACCGGCCTGCGTTTCTATGATCGGAAGCGCGGTTAGCGAGCCTCCGCCGTGCTCGTCGTTCATGCGGGAAGCGCGTTCCAGCAGCCGGGAATGGAGGTAGAAGACGTCTCCGGGATATGCCTCGCGGCCCGGCGGGCGGCGCAACAGGAGGGAGACCTGACGATAGGCCCAGGCGTGCTTGGAAAGGTCGTCATACACGACCAGGACATCTTTCCCCTGATCCATCCAGTGCTCGCCGATGGCGCAGCCGGCGTACGGAGCCATCCACTGCAACGCCGCCGATACACTGGCGGGGGCATTCACGATCGTGGTCCATTCCATCGCCCCGTACTGCTCGAGCGTCGCCGCGACCGCTGCTACCTTGGAGTCTTTCTGTCCAATCGCGACGTAGATGCAGAGGAGATTCTGGCCCTTCTGATTGATAATCGTATCGATCGCGATCGCGCTCTTCCCAGTCTGACGGTCGCCCAGAATGAGCTCGCGCTGGCCGCGGCCAATCGGGATCATCGAGTCGATGGCTTTGATGCCGGTCTGTACCGGTGTATCAACCGGAGATCGGTCGACAACGCCGGGGGCAATTCGTTCCACCGGACGAGATTCCGTGGTGTTGAGGTCGCCTTTGCCATCGATGGGGCGACCGAGTGTGTCGACGACCCGGCCCAGCAGCGCATCCCCGACCGGCACTTCGACAATTCGACCGGTGGTCTGTACCTGAGTACCCTCGGTTATGTCCTCATACGGGCCCATGACCACGACGCCGACAGTGTCTTCGCCCAGGTTCGAGGCGATGCCGAGGACCGGCTGACCGGTAGTCGGATCGATAATGCCGGCGAACTCTACCAGTTCGTTTGCGACCGCGGCTTGCAGGCCATACACGTGCGCGATGCCGTCGCCGACGTCGATTACGGTGCCGACATTGGTTGCAGTCTGAGTCGTGCCAAAATTTTCAATTGAATCACGGATGATCTGTTCAATCTGATCCGCACCTACCGCCATGTAAATCTCCTACCTGGTTGTTGCGAAAGGGTCACGCCCGGACCCACTTACATCTAAACCGCGATCTCCTGACGGAGACGCTCGAGGCGCCCACGAACGCTGGCATCGATTAGCTGATCCCCGATACGAATCACAATGCCGCCAAGCACCGATGGATCGACGTGAACGCGGAGGTTCACTTTCCGGCCCCCAGTCGCACGCCCGAGGTGTTCACCCACGTCACGTGCTTCGCTATCGCTCATCGGGCGTGCGACCGTGACGTCTGCCTCGGTCACGCCCTGTGCTTCATGTTCGAGTCGCTCGAACTCCTGCAAGATTCCAGGCATGAGAGCGAGTCGATGGCGAGTAACCAACAGCAACAGCAGATTGAGGACGTGTGGCCTCACACTCGGGACAATCTGCTTGAGGGTTTCGATCTTCTGGGTGGTCGACGAATTCGGATCCTTGAAGAAGGCATCGGCCGATGGTTCAGTCACGGCCTCTGCGGCGATACGAAGGTCCTGCAACCAGCCTTCCATGTCTCCGTCTTTTCGAGCAACGTCGAACGCTGCCTCGGCGTAGCGCCGGGCGCTGGTCGATGGCCTCATCGCCCGTCTCCGTTTCCAAGTTGCGAGACCGACTCACGAATCAAACGTTGGTCCGCCTCGGCATCGAGGTTCTTTTCCACGATCTGTCGAGCAGCGTCGACGACGATATCGGCGGCACGCCGACGCAGCGCGAGTTCTGCCTGGCGGCGCTCCGCATCGATCTCGTTTTTGGCCTGGCCGACGATGCGGTCGTACTCTTCGCGGGCTCGCGCCTCGATGTCCTTCTGAATTGCCTGGCTGGTTTGAGCGGCGCGGGTCACAATGCCTTCGGCCTCTTCTTTGGCCTTCGCGACGTCCTGAGCGGACTGCTCACGAATGCGCTCCGCTTCCTGTCGACTTCGCTCGGCGGCCTCGAGCTGTTCCTTGATCTGAGCCGCACGCTTATCGAGGGAGCTATTCACGGTCTGCCCGATGGTCTTACCACTCAAGAATCCCGGACGCCAGCGCAAGACGAGGAAGACGATCAAGGCGAGCGCAACGAGTTGCGCGACCCACCACACGATGTAATTTCCGGAGAGTGTGCTCGCTGCCAGAACCATGGCTTACCTCAGTCCTTCACGTGCTACGACCGCTGCAGCCAATTCGCGCACCTGCGGCTGGTCGTACGTCTGACCGGTCACCTTGGTCGCCGCCAGGATCGAAATTTCAACGATGCGGCCACGCAGTCGTTCGGCAGCCTGTTCGCGATCCTGCCCGATTTCAGCCCGGGCAGCGTCCAGGAGCCGGCGAAACTCAGCCGACGCCTGCGCGACGAGTTCCTCGCGAACTGTGTTCCCGCGGGCAGCAGCCGCGTCTACTTCCGCTTGCGCCTGACGTCGCGCCTCGGCATAGACTTCGCGCACCTCTTCCGCACCGCGTTGCGCCTCTTCCTGACTATTGCTGGACGCCGCCAAACCTTCCTGGATCGCCTTCTCCCGCTCTTCGTGTGCGATCCGAATTGGCTCGAACACGAGGGTCTGCATGAGCCAGACCGTAGCCAGGAAAATGACGAGCTCGACCACGAGCGTCGGAATGCTGATGCTGACGGGACCTAACATCGACGCTTATGGCTTTCCGAAGAGTATGACCAACCCAAAGACGAGGGCGATAACCGCGTACGCTTCAATCAGGCCAACACCGATGAACATCCAGGTCGTGAGGAGCCCGCGGGCCTCAGGCTGTCGAGCCAGTCCAGCGACGAGTTGAGACGTCACCAGTCCGTCACCGATGCCGGCTCCGATTGCTCCGCCGCCGATCATGATTCCGGCGCCGATGTAGGCGCCGGCAGATAGAGTTGCCGCCGCGGAAGTGACGGTCGCCCCAAGAAACAGTAGATCGCTCACGTTCATCCTCCCTTAATGGTCGTGTGCGGGCTCACTGGCGATCGCCATATAGGCCACCGTGAGCACCGTAAATATGAATGCCTGAATCGAACCAACGAATATGCCGTATGCCACGAATATCGTGTTCCAGATGGCGGTGATGGGCGCCCCGACCGACGGCGACAAGAGATATGCCCACACGATGAGCAATACTTCGCCCGCCAGGATGTTGCCGAAAAGTCGGAAAGAGAGAGTGAGCGGGCGGGAGAGCTCGTTCACTACATTGAGAATGACCGACACGACATTCAGCAAGAGCTTGATGGGAATCAAGAGCGGGTTCCCCCCCAGGACGTTCGTCCAGTAATGACCCTTGTATGCATTCAGCCCACTGGTGCCCAGAAACTTGGCATGCAGCAGCACAAACACAAGTAAAGCGAGCGCGAAGGTCGCATTCACATCCGAAGTGGGGGAGTGAATGTACACGGGAACCGGGACCAGCCCGAGCAGATTTGAGATCCATATAAAGAAGAAAAGCGTGAGGGCGATCGAAGCAATGCGGCCCGGATTACGGCCAAGATTCTCTTCGATGATGTTGTTCAGAAACTGAATGATGCTCTCGACCGCATTTTGAATCCGACTGGGCGGACCAGACGTAATGTGAGTACGGATGTACAAACCGAGCAGGAGTAGAATTCCGACCACAAGGAGTGTGAGAAGTACGGTATCGAGATGTAAATTCCAAATGCTGGTCTTCGAATGGCCGAAAAGGCCAATTTGCCAGTGCTCTCCGATCGGCAGGGCCACGCCTATGAAACCGATTAACGGGGTCATGACGAGTTCCTTTCAACCGCAGGAGTAACGTCCAGGGCCGGCATGGTACGCGCATGAGTCCAGTAAAACGCGGCCAAAATGGCGAGTTGCGCAGTCACGAATCCGGCCGCGCAACCGATGGTTAGCGGCAAAGAATAGTGGACCAGGATGACGGTCGCAATGCCGACGATGGTGAAGGTCACCAGCAAACCGACCTGCATGACCATTAACGCCTGGGCAAGGCTCCCGGTCCCGGCCGCGAACTCTACTCGTTTCGAGAGAATCATGCCGTTGAGGAAGGCCAGTGCGGCGCCGATCGCAACGCCGAGGCCAAGCGGGCGGAAGCCGGCGAGCAATACGCCCAAACCCACGAGCGCAACAACACCCGGAATGACGGGATTGACTCGCCCAAAGCGAGACGACGATGGCCTTGTAAGACGGGTCACTCTTCTAGTGCTCCCATTGCCAGCTTGTACACCAGGTAGAAACTCAAGATGAACCCGAGAACTACCCCAACTATCAGAAACAGTGGTGCGGTATTGAGCAGTCGATCTAAACCTATGCCGAGCGCCAGACCGATCAGGATGCAGAGCGCGACGTAGCCGCCGATTGTTCCTGCCAGCGCGAAGCCGCTTTTGGGGCGGCCTCCAGATGATGAGCCACGGGCAGTCAATCGGCGCCCCTCTCCGTGCTCAATTTATCAGTTTCGCCAAATTGCGAGCAAACCTGCGTAATTCGGACCACGACTCCTGCTTGACAAGCGATGTTTCGCGCGTTTTACCCTTCGTGATACACTCCTTCGTAGGTAAATCTCGCAATTTCGAGTTGAGGCGCTGGGCGCCTCTTCGTTCTGTCTGGAGGGTGGAAATGGGAATGATACTCGAGAGTATCCGGCAGCAGCAGTTAAAAGACGACCTGCCGGACATCTTTCCGGGCGACACGGTCCGAGTCCACGGGCGGGTCGTCGAGGGCAATCGCGAGCGTATTCAGATTTACGAGGGAACGGTCATCAAAGTGGCTCGCAGCGGACCCGATAAGAACGTAACGGTCCGCCGTTTGGCACACGGTATCGGCGTGGAAAGAACATTTCTGCTCCACTCGCCTCGAGTCGAGAAGATCGAAGTGGTCCGGCGGGGCGACGTCCGTCGCGCCAGGCTGTTTTACTTGCGAGACCGCGTGGGCAAGGCCACCCGCATCAAAGAAAAGCGATACTGATCCACTAAATTGGGTGAATGAGGGTGAGAGCGAGGCTGCGGCCTCGCTACACTGCTTTCATGGACCTGCAAAGCGTCCCCAAAGCGAGACCCACGTTGGTGCACGAACGTGCCGCACTGCGCGACGGGCACAGCGTGATCGCAGGCGTAGATGAAGTGGGCCGAGGAAGTTGGGCCGGACCGGTCGTAGCTGCCGCGGTCATCCTACCGCTAGCTCGACGGGGTTTGGCGCGCACGCTTGAAACCGTGCACGACTCGAAGCAATTGAGTCCTCAGCAGCGGAGCGCGGCCTTTGACGCGATCGTGGCAGGGGGAGCGCTCGTTTCGCTGGGATGGGCCAGCCACCATGTGATCGACCGCGACGGCCTCGCGTTCGCTAATCGCAGGGCCATGTGTCGAGCGATCGCCGGTTTAAGCACCGTGCCAGACATCGTCTTGCTCGACCACTTCGGATTACCCGAGTGCGCCCTTGTGCAGGAATGTATTACTCATGGCGATGCCGAGTGCCTGTCGATTGCCGCTGCCTCGATCGTGGCGAAAGTGTTTCGGGACAACTGGATGAACCGCTGCGACCGGCGCTTCCCGGGGTATGGATTCTCGCAGCACAAGGGTTACGGGACGGCCGGCCACCGAGCGGCACTCGCCGAGCTCGGAATCTCGCCGCTGCACCGACGAAGTTTCGGGCCTATCGCCGCTTTCGCATCGTGACACGCGCCCTGGGCCGGTTCGGGGAGGCATGGGCGGTCGGTGTCCTGCATCGTCTGGGGTACCAGGTCATCGATCGCAACGTCCGCTTTCGAAGCGGGGAGCTGGATATCGTGGCGCGCGAGGGCGGGGATGTGGTTTTCGTCGAGGTCAAGTGCCGGCGTTCGAGCGCGTACGGTTCACCCGAGGAATCGATTTCTGTTCGTCGTTTCACGCGGCTTGCAACGGCGGCCAATGAGTACATCGGGCGGCACGATCTTCAAGGCTGCAGCGTGCGCCTCGACCTCATGGCGATCGAAGTGGGGGCCGACGGCCGGGTCGCCCGTCACAACCTCATTCGGGGAATCGAATCGCCGCAGCGAGGGTGAGGGAATGGAGCCGTTGACAGGCGCATGAGGGTTCGCGCGGGTTACGGAGTCTCTCGTGCCGCAGTGCGGCAGCACGCCGGATGCAAAGCGCGCTCGTCCGTGGTCGAATGAGCGGGTGCTGGCGCCAGCACGGGTCGACCACGAGGGTCGACGCTACAACGGGTTGCGCCTCGGCAGCCGTCACGGGGAATTGTTTGCGAGAGTGCGCCAAGCTACGACGGTTAGCCTGTATGTCAATGGGAGTCGCAAATATTTGCAGAAATCTATGCGGGCGCTGGACCCTGGAGAAATGCCGCCCGGCAACCCGACCACAGTGCACTTCAACGCACGGGCGGGGCGGGTATTTCGATGTCGTGCAAGGTGTTCACGAGTTGCGGGCGGTTGATGCTCTTCCAATCGGGCTTGAGAAGATAGTCGTGCATTGGGTCTCCCAGGTGGCTGGTCCCGTTGAGCGCCCAGTATGACCAGCCAATTTCCGGGTGCTCTTTCAGGTAGCGCATGAAGTAGCTGAACCACAGTCCCTGGCTTCCCGCTGCCGCGTCTTCGAAGCATGACGGTTGCGTGCCGCACGTTCCGAACTCGCCAATGAAGATCGGGGCCTCGCCGGCGCCGGCCGATGGCTTTTCGAGAAATCCCCAGTGCGCATCCCATACCGCTGCCAGGCTTTGGTACGTCATCTTCGGGCCGAAGAACGGCATCTGCCACTTGAGGGGTCCATACTCGTGCGGCGAGTACACCAGTTGATGGGGCACATCGAGCACGACCGGGTACTGCTTCGCCGGGTACAGAATCCCGCCCCACCAGTAGCTTTCGATCCCATCCGTCCATGTCGGGTTCGGATACTGCTGGATGCCTTCGACGAAGATGAGCAGCCGCGGGTTGATCGCGAGAATGGCGTCGCCCACGCGTTCGGCGGCTAAACGCCAATCCGTTGCCGGATTTTCGATGCCTTTGTATGGACCCCAGGTCGCACCTTGATGCAGGTAGGTGCTGATCGACCACGGCCCCGGCGGTGCGGTGTGCGGCTCGTTGCGAACATCGGCACCGATGACCGTTGCATTACCGGCGTACCGCCTGGTCAGCGCTTCCCAGTCCGCCAGCCAGACGGATTCCGGGAACGAACTGGTGTACCACAGGCCGTTCGGTTCCGGCTGAGTACCGACGCTCGATCGTCCATCGTCGAGGATGACCCGGATCCCCTGCCGGCCGGCGGCCGCGATTATGCGGTCCATTATGTCAAGTGCGTGCAGCCCCTGCAGGTCGGGGTTCGCATCCAGATGCGCGGTAACAACCGGATTCTCCTCGACCATCTGATTGGAAAACGGTAACCGAATGGCATTCAGGCCGAGTTGTTTCACGCGTGCGACGATGCTGTCGAGCGATTGTTTGTCGAGACCGGCGGGCACGAAAAAACGATTCTCACCCCCGAACCAATTAGCAGCGGCGATCCGGACGGGGCGATTGGCCGAATCGACGATACGATTCCCGGCCGTGTGCCAGTAATCGGTGGCAGGAGTCGACGTGGGGGGAGCCTCGGACAGAACGTGATAGGACAGCGACGGGTATTGCGAGAGTGCAGGCTGCGCCGTGAGTCCACCATCATTGCCCCAGTTCCACACGGCAATTGCCAGGGTGTTGTCCCCGCGAGGGTTGAGAACCCCATCCGGCACATAAAAGAGATGTTGCGGACCCTTCTGTTCCCAATAGCGCCCAATCAACCAGCCGTTGACCCAGATCGTCGCAATATCCTGTGCGTGAGGCAGGGAGAGGCCAAGCGGTGTGTCGGAGTGCGCGGGCTCGTTGAGCGCAAAGTGTGTGCGGTACCAGCCGATCGCGGCCATATTGCTCCGAGCCTTCCAGTTATCGGGAACCGGCACAGTTTGCCAGGCACTATCGTCGAAACTCGGAAAATACCAGCCATTGCGCTCGCCGTACAGGCCGCTGGCGTTCATGATTCCGCGCTGCGTGTCGGCCGGAGATTCTCCCCCGAGGTCGCCCTGCAGACGCCACACGATGGGTACCGCGTCAGACAGAGTCGCGCTCAGTAAACCTTGAGGACTCTGGGCGATCTGACCGGCAATCCATCCCTCGTCATGGCCGAGACTTTCGGTTAGTACGGAGACGACGTTGTCCTGGCCCGGTCTCAACAGGTTGGGGCTGATGTCGAATGTCCGCACCTCCGCGTACGGATGAGGAGGATCTTTGAGGGATTCGTTTGCCGAGCCGAGGAGCGTGCCGTTCAGGTAGACGCTGTATCGTTGCCGGGCCATGATATTGATGAATGCCTCGCTACCGGTCGTCGTGAAGTGTCCCCGATACCACACGTAGCCATAGTGGAAACCGTAATCGTCCGCCAACAACGTGGACGTCGGCGGCACATTCGGATTAGTGGTCGAGGTATGGTCTGCCAGAGTCCAGGTTGAGTCGTCAAGGGCGGGATCTGCCTGAGACGGCTCGGCCTGGAACTTCCAATTCGTCAGAGACGGAAGTGTCAATTGCGGCGCTCCGTCGAGGCTGCCGAGCAGGATGGACCCCATGGTGGAGTCCGGTACGGCACTCAGGTGCCCGTCAAGCAGCAAGGAACGATCGCTCGGAGCGCCATAGACGCGTGCTCCGCGCGAGTTTCCGGTGCGAAGGATCATGCCGGCAGTGGAGTCCGTCACGAGATCGGGTCCGTAGATAAGCAGGTTGTTGTCCACCCAAAAGTGCGAGGCTTGCGGTGTCGAGGTGATGATGAGGCGAAGCGTACCGGCTGCGGACTGAATGGAGACGGTTCGAGGGTCGGACCCGTGGATGTAGTTGAGCCGCAGCTCGCCGTTTGACTGGACCACCTGCACATCGGCGTTGTGTTGGACCGTTATGCCCGTGCTGGGAAGGGCGAAGTCAGTCTCGCCGGCACTACCATCCGGACCGTACAGGACTAAGTAGGGGCCTTGCGCGGTGTTGGCCTGAGTCAGTACTTGAGAGGTGCTGTAGTTGAGATGCAACGGACCCGTATCGGCATTGGAGAGAAGTAGCGCCGAGCCGTGGCCAGGCATGGTGATAGCCGTTCCAGGTTTTTGCGGAATATCTACGCGCCGGTTTCCGAGAGCGAGAGATAAGGACGTCGTGACGCTTGGCCCGGCGTCACCATGGCGCAGAAAGATATAGTTATTGCCAGATTGCGTGCTGGTACGGGCGTGCACCACGACTTGCGGGTTCGATGCCTGAGCGATGGCCGGCGCGGCATCGGCTCCCGCCAGATCGGCGCCAAACGACTGAAGAAATAGGCCCAGACGGTGTGCCGAGTAGTACGCGGGTCGCAACGCGCCCGACTCACTAATTGGAGCGCCGTAGTCGTACGAACTGTACACACCGGGTTCGCTCATGTACCCCCACGTTGTGCCCCCGACAAACATGTAGGTATTGAGTAATGTGGTGCCCTGTGCCAGGGCCGATTCGTCGAGCGCGGAGAGCCAGTCGCCGTCGAGCGTAGCCGCGACCGCGCTATAACCGACGCCGCCCCACGGGTCGAACGCACCGCCCTGGAGTTCGGATACGAACATCGGCGTGTTGATGGCCAGCACCGATCGAAGCGTATTTTCCCAGGTATCGATTCCCCGAAAGTGTGTGTCCCACCACTGATGGCAACAGGCAAATCCGTACGGGTAACTGTCAAAGGCGTACAGGTCAACCTGCTTGCTCCAGTCGCCCTTGAACCAGTAGTCGTTGTGGAAGATCGGGACTTTGATCCCGTCGGCCCGAGCGTACGAATAAAGATCTTGCATGTATTGCACGGAGCCGGTGTCCTGGCTATATTCATTCTCGATCTGGAGCAGGACGACGGACCCGCCATTCGTCACCTGATGACGAGCAACTATCGGCAGGATGTGATCGAACCATACCTTCGCATATTGTTCGTACAGCGGTGAGTATTGTGCGACGGCCGTCGTGCCGTTCCAGGACTGGTTGCGAGGATATAGCGGTTCTCGCAGCAACCAGCCCGGCAGCCCTCCCGCGTCAACTTCCGCGTTCATATACGGTCCCACGCGCGCCAGGACATAGAGGCCCAGGCGGTCGGCGATGGAAAGTAATCGGTCGACGTCACGGATTCCGGTAAAGTCGTACTTGCCGGGAGCGTTGGAGTGATATTGCCAGTCGAAGTAAATGGACACAGCGTTCAGGCCAGCCGCCTTCATCTTCTCGAGGCGGTCCGTCCACAACTGCGGTGACGGCAAGCGCCAGTAGTGGAACTCGCCTCCATACAGCAGTATTCGCTTCCCGTCAATCAGCAGGCTATGCGAATCCCAGGTCACGGTATGTGACGAGGTTATCTGGGCGCGCGCAGCACGCGGCGTGTCAATCGATTGAAGAGCGGAGAATACGAGACAGCCGAGGAGTACGAGGCGCCCCAGCCGGCGTTGAATGCTTGCGGTCAAACGTCCTTCTTCGCGAGTCGGTTAGCGCCGCGCGCCGAGTACGGTTGTAACACGGTCACGGGTGGGAGAACAAGTGGTGCGAGCGCTGAGGATACGGCTCTCGGACACGAGCTGCACCGAGGACGAGCGCCGTGCCGTCGAACGCTTCCTCGACCTGGTCTCCCAGGATCTGCCGGGAGAAGAGTAGGCGCGCGTCCGACGTTTCCTACATAGTCGCTTCGCGTTGAATCCGCTTGGTGCGTTTGTTCGCATACATGCGTGAGTCGGCCGCGGCGACGAGTTGACTGGCGTCCGTGCCGTCGGTGGGACAGCGGGCAACACCAACACTTGCACTCACCGGGATCTGTAACGAATCAGACATGACGGAGATCGCCTCCAGGACTCGTGCCGTAATTCCTCCATCAGATTCTCCGGAACCGGAGAGCAGGAGCGAAAATTCGTCGCCACCGTGACGGCCGGCAAAATCGTACGGACGCAGGATCCGCTGCAGCGCGGCACCCACCATCTTGATCACTTCATCGCCTTTCGCGTGCCCGTAGGTATCGTTGATTTGCTTGAGATTGTCGATGTCGATGAATACGACACCGAAGGCGCTCCCGGTGCGACGACTCAGCGCGATTTCTCGCTCCAGGATTTCTTCGAAGGCCCTGCGGTTCGGTAGCCCCGACACAAGGTCATGGGCGGCATGGCGGCTGTACTGGATAAGGTGGCCGATGTGTGTCGCCATCGCGTTCGCCGAGATTAGATCGTCAGCCGAATACTGCTTGCCGCTGAGACTGTCCGTTAAGTTAAGCGCACCTTCGACACCGCGTTCGGTCGAGACCGGCGCACTCATGAAAGTTTGATCGCCCTTCATGCCGAACAGCGCAATCCCGCGCTCCACGACCAAGCCGGCGATGCCCTCACCTACCGGCACCCGGATGGTCGACATGAGCGTGGAATCCAAACCGATGGCGGCCGCGATGATGAGTACCGGCTCCGTGCTGTGCCGCAGCAAGAGGCTGGCCCTACCTGCCTTGAGCAGTTGCACACCGGTGGTGAAGGCTGAATTGATGGGCGAGGGAGTGATGTCCCTCCCGTTCATGAGCGGTTTATCTATAGCCATGTGCACCGCGTCGGGACAGGCCGCAGCCCGCGGCCGATGCGCGGAGACGCGCCCCCCATCCAGGCCAGAAAAACAGCACAAAAGAGCTGCACGCGATCACGCTCCTACCTTGCTCAATCCCCCCGTAAACCGCCACGCAAGGTCGCGAACATCATAGCCCATAACGCGGCAAATGGGAACCCCCCCTTGAGCGCGCTCGACTCATGAACGGGCGCCGGTCGGTTGTACGCTCCGGTCAATCGACTTCGCGCTACTGCCGGGGCAATCGGTGCGCCCTCATCAGCCGCCATCCATCCAGCATCGAGTCCGCTGAAAGGGATACACGGGTAGCCGTCGCCTGGGGCGTTTCAGCTGTTGCCGTACGTGCGAGTCGATAAAGCCGGCTCCTTGTACGAATGACCTAGCTGAACGCTTCAGTGTGTCCGACGAGCCTTCATCGTGGTAGACCGAAACGAGCGGTAACGCATTCGTGTGCTGCGCGTCTCCTGGGTTGGTCCAATACAACCCGGCGGTGTCCTTTCCGTGATGTGCGCCGTCGAGTGCCGCTCGCATCAGACTTGCACTGTCGACGGCAATTGCCAGGCGATGCGGAAAATGCGTGCGTCCCGCATTGGCCGCATCGCAGAGTACTGCGAGATCGGTGTCGTCGATCCTGTGCACGTTCTCTTGATACGCTGTTACCTGGTCTGATAGGGCGCGCCGGTTGCGAGCAGACAGGCAGAGAAGATAGCTGCCCGCGATGTGCTCCAAGCCGCTCTGCGTCGAAGGAGTCTCTCCAAGGATAAGGTGGACCGATGTGCCGCCGAGTCCGTATGAGTTCACGCCGGAGAGACGGTGTCCCGTAGCCCGGGGAAATGGAACAAGGTGTGTCACCAATTCAAATTCCGAATCCTGGGCGATGCGTTGCAATGGATGCTGCACATGTAACGTTGGTGGAATGTAACCGTGTTCCAGAGCAAGGATGCATTTCAGTAAACCTGCAACTCCCGCCGCGGCCTCGAGTGTGCCTATGTTTGACTTGACCGATCCAACCAGACACGGATCCATTCGGCCACCGTACGCCATTTGCAGCCCTTGCATTTCAATGTCATCGGTTCCTGCGCTGCCCGAACCGTGTGCTTCGACGTACGAGATATCACCGCGCTCGACGCCGGCAGATCTCAAGGCACGTGCGATCGCGTCGGCCTGGAGCGGCGCGCTCGGAGCCAGCATGCCGCTGCTTCGACCTGAATGGCTCACCGCCGAACCCCGAATCACGGCGGCTATGTGGTCTCTGTCTCGATCGGCGTCGGCCAGGCGTTTCAGCAGCACGAGTCCGCATCCTTCCCCTCGCACCGATCCGTCACCATTGCAGTCGAAACTGCGGTGATGCGGGCCGGAGGCGAGCATCCACAATTGCGAGCTTGCGATACCCGTATGCGGTGTTACGAGAATCTGTACTCCGCCGGCAAGCGCGATGTCGCACTCACCCTCGCGCAACGAGGAACAGGCAAGATGCACGGCTTCCAGGGACGACGAGCAACCGGTGTCCACCGACATGCTTGGTCCACGTAGGTCGAAGAAGTGTGAGAGCCGGTTCGCCGCCATACTGAGGGCGTTGCCCGGAAGCGCGTACGCCGTGATTGCGGCGATATCGCCGAATACCCTGTGCGCATAATCGTGGTGCGAAATCCCCACGAAGACGCCGCCTCTTTCGCCCGCGACCTTGTTGGGGGGAATGTACGCATCCTCGAATGTTTCCCAGGCAACCTCCAACAGCAGGCGATGTTGCGGGTCCATGGCAGCCGCGCCGCGCGGTGAAATGCCGAAAAACGCTGGATCAAAGCCCGCAATATCTGTTAGAAACCCGCCCCACCGAGTGTTCATCGTGCCCTGGACACCGGCATTGGGGTCATACAGTGACGCGCCATCCCAGCGATCCACCGGAACTTCGGTGATCGAATCGTTGCCGTCCCGAAGACGGCGCCAGAACTCGTCGGGGCCACTTCCACCGGGAAAGCGGCAGCCCATACCGACCACTGCGATCGGCTCGGAACGTAAAAGGGTCATGCAGAGCTGTCGCTCGCCGCGACCAGACGGTCAACGAGTCCATCGATCGTTCGTACGTTTGCAAACTCGGTGCGAGGCACCCTCAAGCCAAGCTCGCGCAGCGACCCGGAAACGACTTCGACCACGTCGAGACTGCTCGCTCCATAATCCTCAAACGGCTTCTCCGGGTCGAGGTCCTCGTCTGCAAGATCGGGTACGTTTTGCCGGACCTGGTCGACCACAACCTCTAATATTCTGGTTCGCTCCATGACGATCTCCTTCCTCCTCGTTACCTATGGAACGTTTCTTCGATCCGGCGACGTGTGCCCGGCTCGGAGAACGATGCAACTTGCATCTCGTATTCGCGCTGGACGGCTTCCTGCAGTCCTCGTCGCCGACCTGAACTGAGAGCCTCTTTTAGCATCAAAAGCACGTGTCGCGGTTTGGAGTCGATCTGACGAGCGAGGTCGAGCGCTCGCCGCCGCACCTGGACTGCCGGAACGACCTCATTGAAGACGCCTTTGTCGCGAAGCTCGGCACCACGATAGAAGCGAGCCGTGGCAAGCATTTCGAACGCGGTGCGGTACCCTACCAGCGCAGGTAACACCTGAGTCATGCCCATGCCGGGCGTGAAGCCGAGCTCCGTGAAGTTCAGTCCGTATCGCCGCCCCTCGGCCGCCACGATCACGTCGCAGCCCAGGAGCGCCAGTGCCAACCCGCCGCCAACTGCGTCACCCTCGAGCGCCCCGACCACCGGGACCGGAAAGCCGGTCAGTTCGTCGACCCAGGACCAGTAGTTCTCGAACGAGAGTTGGGCATTCTGTTCCACCAGCGAATGTAGCGACGCGCCGCTCGAGAATACTCGCTGTCCGCCAAACAGCACTACGACGCGCACATCCGTTCGGCCGCACAAGGCGTGCAACGTCTCGACGAGCTCGTGCATCATGCGCGGAGATAGGCTGTTATGGCTGTCCGGATCGCAGAGAGTCACACCGTGGATGCCGCCCTCAATTGACTCAATGTGAATCAGTGGCAACGGCATTCCTCCCGACGGAACTGAACCAGGACGGTAAGCCACCCTCGGTGAAAGCAACAATTCCGGCGCGAACGTCGGGCCGCTGCATCCATTCGGAGGCAAGATTCAGTGCCTCCGCTACCCGCGCGTGGAGCTCATCGTTGACGAGGGAATTGAGATAGCGTTTGGTTTCGCCGAGGGCAGCCGGCGACATGCGTGTGAGACGGCGGAGATAGGTATCGGTTTGACGCGGCAAATCGTCGGTCACTTCGTCGATCAATCCCACGTTCATGGCCTCGGCAGCGGCGATCGTTCCCCCGCTCAGCATAAGCCGACGGCAGTGTCCGGGCATGAGACGACGGAGGAGAAATGGTGCGGCGAGTGCCGGTATCATTCCCATAATCGGTTCCGGCATCGAAAATGTTGCTCGGGACGTGCCGAGGATGATGTCGCAGGCGACAGCAAGAGCAACGCCGCCTCCCATCGCGGGACCCTGGACGCAGCAGATCACGGGCTGTGGCATTGTCGCAAGCGTGAGCAGGCAGCGGGCAAAGATTTCGCCGGCGGCGATAAAATTCGCGCGCTCGTCCTCCATGCCATCGAGTTGCATGCCGCGGCAGAATGCCTCCCCCTCGGCCGAGAGCACGAGGACCCGACTGCTTTGTACTTCCGGGCAGTTCAGTGCAGTCCAGAGGTCTTGTACTGTACGGGCGCTCAATGCATTGCCAGTTTGCGGAGACCGCAGCGTCACACGGGCGACACCGTCCTCGAGATCCATGCCGACGGCACGCGCCATCAACTCCATCCATAGGCGCGAATGTAGTCCTTAACGCCTTCAAGCACGAGAAGGTGCTGTCCCGCGTACCGGCCCTCGTAGACGCCGGTCGGGTCAGCACGATTTGGAATGTAGCTGGGAAGCCCTCCCAACTCGGCTCGATTTCCCTCTAATGTCTCGTATTGATCCATGGAGAGCCTCATGCGGGCATCGAGCCGTGCCGCGATGGAATCGCTCGAGAAAGTCCGCGCCGCTCGACCGACGGTCCCATGCCAGAACTCACCCTGACAGCCGCCCCCGTAGGAAAAGAAGGAGATATGGTCCCCCGGTATCAATCGATGCAAATCGTGCATATGGCCCAGGAGGCTCACATAATTCGAGCTCCCGTACGAGGATCCTAGGCGACGGGCAAAAGTCAGTCCTGGTTCGACCCGCTCTTTAAAGCTTTGCACTCCATGGTTCCGATTATGGCCGAAGCGGCTCATCATTGCGCGATGCGCCTGCAAGGTCATCCCGGGGAACGGGGCATGGTAAATATGTCGCGCGAACCGTTCGGTGTAGTCGATGGGACCGCTCACACGTTCGAAGTGATCGTACGCGCCGTCGAGCGCATCGAGGTACGAATAAACACTCAGCAGCTCGGCCACAATTTCGATACCGGGCGCCGGGCGCAGATTATCATCTATTTCGTGCGTCCAGTACCCGGCGTGTTCCAGGTCGATCTCCAATATCTCGGGTTCATCGCCGACGATCATGGCCACGGCCGAGCCACCACCGAGATGCTCGATAGGAGAGCCGATACCAGGACGGCTCAGATCGGTGTTTACCACCAGAGCCTTCTTGCCCTGGCGCGTTCCGGATGCCACCCACGAAGCCGCCATCTTGAGCGCAGCCGTACAGCCGTAGCAGGCGTGCTTTACTTCAAAGGAGCGGCAGTTTGAGGGAAGCTCACAGTATCGCTGGACCCAGTTTGAGATCGGCTTACCGTCGTCGATGCCCGACTCGGTCGCGACTATGACGAGCTCGATCTCGGCGCGGATTGCATCATCCAGCACCAAAAGAGCGGCGTTCACCGCAAGTGTCACCGCATCTTCCCAGGGCGGAATTATCGAACGCTCGTCGCACATCAACTCGGAGTGAAGGTATTCCGGATCGATCCGGCGAGCGAGAGCAAGGTCTTCCAGGTTGAGAAAAAGTTGGCCCACATACAGGTTCAACCGTTCGATGCCGACGCGCATGGACTACACCCCTCCCGCTTTCGACTGTTCCAGCCAGCAGCGCTCTCGTTGAAAAGGATAGGTCGGAAGGGACACCCGCCTCCTGGTGAGCGGTTGATTGAAGGCTACCCAGTCAATGGACACTCCGCGGGTGTACAGAACGGCGACTGCCGAGAGGAGGCCCTTCGTTGGATGTTTCGGGTCTGGAAACATCACAACGGTCTTTTCACCACTCACACCCGTCGAGGGAGTTTGCCCGAACAGGAGAACGGCATTGCACTCGATTTCTGTTGTGAGGAGCGCTGGTTGAGGAGGGTGATACGAAACGAGCCCGGCGAGAGCGGTATTCTTATCTAACAAGCCCGAGCCGACGGCCGCGACCAATGATCCTCCGGTCCCGCTGTGACGATCCGCGTCTACACCCCACGAGCGCCAGAGGGTGTACAGAGAGGCCTGAAAGGCGAGTGAGGCCATACCCGCCTTCGATGGTTCGAAGGCGGGAATATTCCTCCAGCTTTCCCACGACGCCCGAAATACCGGTTCGCTCTCGCACAACACTTCACATACGGACGGATCGACTTCTCCGTTCGGAAATTTGAACTCGAGAGTGGTCCGCTTCCCGCGGTTCACCAGCCCGGTGACAGCGGTAGCCGGGAGGTCACCGAAGTGTATCCGAGCGAGCGAGTCGATGATCTCATCGCGGGACGCCGCCACGATCGCGTATCTGTGCGCAAAATGGGTACGTCCTACCGCCGCCGTGGCGCAGACGTCGGCCAGGCCCTCGTCGTCGTGTCTCAGCAAATGGTCGCGGTACGTCGCGGCGAGAGTGCGTAGCGCATTTCGATCGCGGGCGGAGAGAAGCAGCAGAAAACTTGATCGTTCGACCGGCGACTGGTGTGGGGACTGGGGCGGCGCCTCCTCCAGGACCACGTGCGCGTTTACACCGCCGAATCCAAACGAGCTCACTCCCGCCCGACGCGGGGTATCGTTGCCGATCCAGGGGAGAGGTTCGCGTGGAATCACCCAGCGTTGAGCGTATCGCTCCAGATGCGAGCTCAAGGTGCGAACATGCAGATGAGGCGGAATGCAAGCGTGGTGGAGGCTCAAGACGGTCTTGATCAATCCGGCCACTCCAGCCGCGGCTTCCAGGTGGCCGATATTCGTTTTCACCGACCCAACCGCCCGCGGTGCATCGCCGGCATCGCTTTCTCCAAAGACACTGTCGAGTGATTGCACCTCAATAAGATCGCCGAGCACGGTTCCACTGCCATGAGCCTCTAGATAGCCGGCGGACCGGGGATCAAGTCCGGCGGCATCCCAGGCTTTGCGCAGCACAAGCTCCTGTGCTGCCTGGCTGGGCGCGGTAATCCCATTGCCCCGACCGTTGGTATTGACCGCGGAGCCTCGAATGCAGGCCAGTACCGTATCGCCATCGCGAATAGCGTCCGACAGTCGTTTCAGAAGTACCAGGCCGCACCCTTCCGACCGAACGTACCCATTCGCTTCTTCGTCGAACGTTTTACAGCGTCCGTCCGGCGCCATGAGCCCCGCCTGCGAGAGAGCCACCGTGAGATCGGGTGAAAGCAGCACGTTGACCCCTCCCGCCAGCGCCAGACCGCTGGTACCCGACCGCAGTGCGGAACACGCGAGGTCAACCGCAACAAGTGAAGAGGAACAGGCCGTGTCGATCGCCAGGCTCGGTCCTCGCAGATCGAATACATATGAGACGCGGTTCGCGGCCATGCTGGTGGCAATACCGGTCGCGCCGCGCGCTGGTGCGCCGGTCATCTGCTTGTAGTAATCGCTGGTCGAGATGCCGACGAATACCCCGGTGTCGCTCCCCTTCACGCTGTCCGGGGCGATTCCCGCGTGCTCGAGGGCCTGCCATGCAGTCTCCAGGAGCAATCGATGCTGCGGATCCGTGCCGCGTGCTTCATCACGCGACATGCCGAAAAAGCCGGGGTCGAACATCTCAATCCCGTTGATGAATCCGCCCCAGTGAGTATTGGCGCTTTCCTCGGTTGATAGCGCCGGATCGTACAACGCGTTCGCATCCCATCGTTCGGGAGGGACTTCGGTTATCGCATCTTTCCCTTCCAACAGAGCATCCCAGAACTTCTCGGGACCATCCGCTCCGGGAAATCTGCACGCGACACCGATCACCGCGATCGGCTCCCGGGTCTGGATCGCTCCACGCTCCACGGGCAGCCGGCGCGCTTCAGTCGTGCCTGCCAGGTAATCTGCCAGGGAGTCGATCGTTGGATAGTGCCAGACCAATGTGACGGGAAGCTCGATCCCAATCCAATCTCCAAGCCGGGCGGCGATGGCAACGGACTGCATGGAGTCAAGCCCGTAGCTGGCAAACGGAGCGAGCGTGTCGATGTCGTCCGGCCGGAGGTGAAGCCTCCGCGCCAGCTCTCGGCAGATCCAGTCAACGATAGCAGTCTTGTCTCTCCGATGTGCCGGCTCGACGCTCGGCGCGTCCGACGAGTCGGACTCGATCTCGACGGCTTCGGGCGCCTCCCACACGTGGACTGTTTTGATGGTGCCCTGTCGGTATAATTCGCGCACAAAGCGACGCCGCACCTTTCCACTAGAGGTTTTCGGGATACCACCACTGGGTAGGAGGCAGATTGCGCTGACCGCGAGACTGTGCTCTTCTCCAATTGCACGCCGAATAGCCCCACAGAGTATGTCCGCGTCCCCTGCTTTGAAGCTCCGACTTACCTCGTGCGCGACCACCAGGCGTTCTTCCTCTGCCCCGTCAACGGAGAATGCAGCCCCGCAGCCGGGTCGGAGCAGTGGGTGAATGCGTTCGACGGTGAGCTCGATGTCCTGGGGATAATGGTTGATTCCCCGTACGATGATGAGATCTTTGATCCTTCCCGTGACAACGAGACGCTCGTTGCGGAGGAAACCGAGATCACCGGTTCGCAGGAACGGCCCTTCGCCGGTATCCGCCAGCCGAGCGCCGAACACGGCGTTCGTTTCTTCAGGACGTTGCCAGTATCCGACGGCGATATGATCGCCTCTCACCCAGATCTCGCCCACCGTGCCGGGCTCGCTGCGCCCACCGG
>DAINCT010000015.1:0-21981 GCA_036732245.1 Chloroflexota bacterium
GTGTTCGCCGTGCAGTTCGGGATCACCGTGGTCCTTCCCGTCTTACCCCAATTCATCTCGTACCTGCAAGGTCCCGGCGGCCACGCGGCTACGGTGACCGGGTTGATCTTCACGGGCGGAGGTATTGCGGGCGCGATCTCGTCGGTGGCTGCCGGCTCGCTGGCCGACGAGTTAGGGTACAAACGGGTAATTGTCGTGGCCTCGGTTGTAGCCGCGGCCTTTTCCCTGCCGCAATTTTTTGTCGACGCGATCTGGCAACTCTTACTACTGCGCGTGGCCATGGGATTCGCAATGGGTGCAATTATGCCGTCCGCTGGTGCACTGCTTGGCAATCTCGTGCCCCCAGAAAAACGCGGGACGGCGTATGGTTTGTCGGGCAGCGCTACCTCCCTGGGCTTCGCTGTCGGCCCCCTCACCGCGGCGGTGGTCGTTAGCATCGGTGGAATCAGACCGGTTTTCTTGACGGCCTCCGTCGTGCTTCTGGCGATTGCCGTCTGGGTTCAATTTATGGTGATAGATCTCTCCGCGGACGACTGGTCTCCTGCATGGGAAACCACACCGCTCCCACTCGCGACGCGTGAAGAGACCGGTATGCAGGAAGAGACTGCAGCGTCAACCGTGGTCACGGCCCCGAGTCAGGTTGGACTGGAACAGGCGGAGAACGAAACGTCCGATAGGCGAACACGAGTGCCGTAAAGAGTAGGGTAACGGCGCCGCCGGCAATCATGGCGGTCGGTGCGCCGAACCGTTCAGCGATCGAACCCATAAGGAAACTTCCGAATGGTGTCATTCCCAAAAACATGAGTGAATAGACACTCATCACTCGACCCTGCAGTCGACGAGGCGTCAACGTGAGGATGCTCGTATTCGCAGTCGTGGTGAAGAGAGTTTGTGACAGTCCGATCACGACCAGGAGCCCGACGGATACTCCGACGATCCGCGAGAAACCGAGGATGATCTCCGCAACGGTCAGCGTCGCGGCTCCCACGTAAACAAGCCGTCGCGCGTACTCCCGCCGGGTGAGGAACGCCAGGAAGAGCGATCCCACGAGTGATCCAATACCCATTGATGCCATAAGAAAGCCGTAGCCACTTGAGCCGATATGGAGGATGTATTCGGCGAAAAGCGGAAGTAGGATAGAAAAATTAATTGCGAAGAGGCTCGCGATGCCCACCAGGGCCAGCAGAGTGAGCACGACGGGCGCGCCCTTGATGTATACCAGGCCCTCCTTCAAGTTGTCGCGCATGTTTTCCGCGCGCGCATCGGCGCGCGGAGGCCGGGGCCGAATCAGCAGCAGTCCGATAATGACGGCGACGTAACTGGCGGCGTTCAGGTAGAAGTTCAGCGAGAGGCCGATTGTGGCCACCAACACGCCGCCCACCGCGGGGCCGACGACCCGAGCACCGTTGAATATCGCGGAATTGAGCGCCACGGCATTGAGCATCGCATCCTTGTCGACCAATTCCGGCACAAACGACTGTCGCGCGGGAGCGTAGAACGCGTTTACCGTGCCAAGGGCAGCTGCGAAGAGCAGCACGTGCCAGAACTGGACCTGTCCGGTCCGCACCAGGGTTCCGAGCGCAATGGCGAGCAGACACGACACGATCTGCGTGGCCAGCAGGAGATTTCGCTTCGTTACCCGATCCGCGATCACTCCTCCCACGAGCGACAGTAGTAAAAGGGGGATGAATTGCACCGTCGTGACGAGTCCGAGCTTGAACGCCGATCCCGTGAGTTTGAGTACGAGCCACTGTTGCGCCACGCTCTGCACCCAGGTCCCCGTCAACGACACCAGCTGGCCGAACCAGAACAACCGGAACTCCGGGTGACGAAGGGCCGGCAGTCTCTGACCGGTGTTGTCCCAAAACGCCGACCACCGACCGGCCGACTCCACGGTATCGTCGACGGCATCCGAAGGCGGCAACGGACGAAGGTCCTGCGATCTCGACACTACCGACCTCTGATGAAGACTGGAGGCCCCTCAGCATGGCCGCGAAGACTCCTACCCACGCTACCAGGTAGGGGCGCCGCAGATGGAACGTCCAGGACGTAGTGCGGGCGGGCTCAGGCTGCGTGCAGGATGGCGCCCACCAGGACCCCGGCCAGCGAGCCGAGGGTCACGATGAGAAGAAATTCCAGCCCGCTTCTCATCGGACTCTTCAACGTGTATTGGGCTTTGAGACCGCCGAATACCACAGCGGTCAACGCGGTGAGGATATAGGCCCATCCCTGCTGATACGCGATGGGAAGGAGAAACGGTATTACGGGGATAATACCGCCCGCGATGAACGACGCTCCGACCAGTAGCCCTTGGATCACGGGATGACGTTCTGTCTCTTCCACGACACCCAGTTCATCCGTCACCATGGCGTGCAGCCAACGATCCTCATCTTCGGTTAGATGATCTACCACGCGATCGAGCAGCCCTCCCCGGAAGCCCTTGCGGCTGTAAATATCTCGAAGCTCAGCTCGTTCTTCTTCCGGTTCATTCTGGATTTCGAGTCGCTCGGTCGCGATCCGATAATCGCGAATGTTGACCGCAGTGTCGGCCGAAAGATATCCACCAAGTGCCATCGAAATCCCGCCGGCTATGACCTCTCCCAGCGCGATCAGCACGAGATGCGAGGAAGCGACGTTGCTCACTACCATCACGAAGACCAGCGTCGTTACCAATCCGTCATTCAGCCCGAAGACGATTTCCCGCAGCCATTCGCCGCGGTGTGGATGCTGCTCTTCAATTGCAAGGTCATCGGCGTCAGGCACGATGTTCGTCACTTCGCTCCCAATTCAGGTGGACAGGCGTCGGGAATAGCACGTCCCCGCAGTGTCCTCGATCTGACACGAACGGCCTGCACTCGTGTCGTGTCGAAGCCTTACGGTTGTATGGCGCTAGCGATCTCGGAAGCGTTTAGGTATGCGCAAACCTAGGTTGAGAGATCGTCGCTGTTGTTTCCACGGATCGCCTTCGTTGTGGTATCCGATCTTCTCCCAGTATCCCAATTGATCCTTAGCCAGGAACTCTACCCTGTTGACCCATTTCGCACTCTTCCAGAAGTAGAGTTGAGGTACGACCAGCCGGAGCGGCCAGCCGTGTTCGGGCAGCAGCGGCAATCCATCATGGGAGTGGGCGAACAGCACGTCATCGTCCAGGCATGCTTCCAAAGGCAAATTCGTACTATACGGCACCATGCAGCGGAACATCACGAACGCCGCCTCGGGTTTCGGATTGACCATCTCGGCGATAGTCCGAAAGGATACACCTTCCCACTCGTTGTCGAGTTTTGTCCACCGAGTAACGCAGTGAATGTCACTCTTGGTTTCGATCTGTGGTAATTCCAGCAATTTCTGGTACGTGAGCGAAATCGGTCGTTCCACCAGCCCGGACACGGTGAAGCGCCAGGAATCGGAATCAAAACGAGGCGGTCGCGTGGTGGAGAGCACCGGCCATTTTTCGGTCAGCGCTTGACCGGCAGGCAAGCGACCCGATTCACGGGCTTCCGTCTCGCGTTGTCTTCGCTCCCGACGGTCCATAGATCCCTCCGTCGGGACCGATCTCCTACGAGGGAAAGGTTGAAGTAAAAGACCCTATCAATAGTTTCGCATCGCTGCGGTATGCCGCATAGACACTGCCGGGAGCGTGTCGGACGTGAAGTTTATCGAGTGATGACGAGACACTCATTGGAATCTGCCAGCCCATGTGGTATGCAAGCGCCCCGATCGATGAATCGTCAGCCGCCATGGGTTCTATAAAGTATAGATCGGCTGCCTGTTGGTCGGCGTACACGTCGTAGTGAGTCACCGCGAACTTCTGGACCAGCGCGCTCGTGAGCGGGCGCCCGTTCCGAAAATGCATCAGGTTCATGGTCGAAACCACGTACGCGGCACAATCACGCTGACTCCAACTTGAACCATTGCGGTGCACCGCGGCGTGGGCCGATCCCCATGGCACGCATATGGAGAGCAGAGCGATGAAGTAAATCCCGGCCGAGACGAGAACTCTTGGCACCATTGCCTCCGAACGGTAGTACGGAGACAAGTCTACCGAAAAGGTCGGCGATCGTAAAGGGGATAATTCACAGTTCTCTACGAGAGAACTGAAAGATATTGGCGCACCAATTCCGATCGCTCGGAATCGTGCCGCCGTCCGTATGCCGACTCAAGATTGGATAACATCCGACGCAAAATCTCCGGAGACGTGGGTGGTCGGAGGTGCTCTGGGCGGAACGCCGTGCCGGTTCCGGTGACGATGCTCATCACCTCCCGTAGCGACAGCAAAGCGCCTTCCCGAAACGGGTCGAAGTAGAGCGTATCCGACCCTGATCTCAAGCATGCTATGAAGTGCCCTGGAAGTGGCACCCCGTCGATATCGAGACCGAGCCGATTGCCGACCAGTATGTAGATGGCGGCGAGCGAAATCGGCAGGCCGGTCCGATGCTCGAGCACTCGATTGACATACGTCTTGTCCGGATCGTAATAGTCCTCGCTGCTGCCGTGGAATCCATGCACGTTACGCATCTGCTGGGTGAAGAAAGTCAGGATGTTTCGCGGGCCATTAAACGGTATCTTGGGACGAAGCTGGAGCGCAATGGCATCGAGCTGCGCCTTCACGTCCTCGGTCTTGAGCCGCGGGTATGCCGTGCGGGCCAGTAAGGTCATGCCGGTTTCCAGGTCGGCTCCGCTGGACCGCCACTCGAGGAGCGCAGCCTGCATGCGCGGAACCGCTCGCTCGGCAGTCACAAGGTCGAGCCGCGGGAAAGCACGCGAGTCGGGAGGGACGAACTCTAGCAAGCGCTCGAAACGGTTGTCCGGGAAGGCCCGGATCTGCTCCACCAGGATGCCGAGCGATGATTCGCGCTCGGTTTCGAGCAGTGAAGCGAGCGCTTCGAGTTCGCGGTCAGCGGCAGCGATGTCGCTCACGGGAGCGGGCCCTCTGGCGAAATTCGACTCCATTTGTACTGCTCCATCCCGTTATTTTATTCCTCTCACGGCTCGAATGTCTTAGAGTTCAATGTGAATCGCTGGAGCGTCAGCGACGGTCTAAATGAACCCTCAAAAGTTCACCGAATGACCCATTGCATTTCCCGTCTAGAGGTCTATACTAACGGTGCGTGCTGTGCCTCACCCACCTCCCCACCTCCGTTTCCTGATTGCTCCAAGGACCTTCGCGAACCAACGGCGGTGCGGATCTGGCGAAACGCGATACAGACAGACCTTTTGTTCGGATTGCCGAAACTGTCCGGACATGTTCCAGCATTGTTGTAGACATGGACTATTCCCAATCTTCGGACGTATATCTCACCCCCGACCGCTTCAAAGGTAGAACCTTCCTGCTGGGCAATAAGCGGGCTTTTTCGCTTTCTCTGCCTGCTGCGTCTGGAACATCTGACACTCTCCTACACGCGCATAAGTGGTCGGGCGTGTACCTGTATGGACGAAAGTTCCTAGAGGCGCAACTCGTTCGCGCCTACGCCCAGCGGGAGCACATCCTCAGCCGGCGCTATCAGACGAGGCTCGTCGCCGGGCTCACCACGGTGCGACGCGAGTATGCGGTTGAGGGCGAGACATGTAGCGAAGAGTACTTCGTACCCGATGGCATCCAGGGTTTCGCCTGCACTATTTCCGGGAATCTCGACTTCGTCATAGAGCCGGAATTCGATATGAGGTTTTACCGATCTCTCAATCTTTCGACCGAGGGATACGCGATCGAGCCAATCGACAACGGCGTCATCGTTTCAAATCCCCTTCCCACGGGACGATACGACGACGCCACGGAGACCTTCCACCCGGACGAGCGGGAGGATCCTGCCTGCATCTTCTCGGCGGTTCAGATCGTTGGAGACGACTCCTGGTGTGACCTTCTCCCCCTCGAGCGTCGAGGGCGACGTAAGGTGTTTCGTAAGGACTACCAGCGCCACCGGTTCTTGCAGCATTCGAAAGTCGAAGTGCGCGACGGTGACCATGCACCGCTCTGGGAGCAAAGTTCGAGTCGGGTCTTTGCACCGGTGGGATTGCATGTGCGCGGACACGGCAACGTGGTGTATGGCTTTGGCTCCACGCGCGACGAAGCGCTGCATCAGATGGAGGCACTGCGCGACAACCTCATCGCGTTTCAAGCACAAAAGGGCGAGGCCGTGGCGCAGTTAGCGGAACATGCGCATTTCGAATCTGGAGATGAACGCGTGGATCGGGCCGCGATGCAGGTGCTCGCGCGCCTGATGGATTCACTCGTCGCGCGGCACGCTGTGGCAGAGGATACCGTCCTCGATCGCCCGGCGACTATGATTCTGGCGGGCAATCAGTACTTCCACGACTCCTGGAAGCGCGATGAGAATATTGCACTTGGCTTCGTGCTCGCGCTTGGCTTTCACGACCTGGCCCGCGACGTCATCCGGGATACGTGGCAACTTCAGGACCCAGTTACAGGGCGGTTGCCGCAACGAATTCGGGCCGGCGAGGAACCACCGTATCATTCCAGCGACGGCACGCTTTGGGCACTCTGGCGTCTGTACCAGTACTGGCGATGCACGGGTGATGAGTCACTCCTCCTCGAGAAAGTGGCCATGGTCAAGCACTTTTTCCAGAAGAGCGTCGAGCGCGCGGTTGACGGTATGCTGCCCTCCGGCAAGACGACCGCCCCGGATTACCTCTGGGAAACCTGGATGGACACGCGGCATACGGCTCGAGACGGCTTCCCCGTGGAGATTCAAATGCTATGGGTCGGCTGTCTCCGTGCCTGGTCCCCGCTAGTTGGACGCAGTGATCCCGACCTGCAGAACAGAATGGTGAGCGCGGAGAGTGCGGCCTGGCAAGCGCTACAACGGTTTAACGTGCGTGGCATGCCGGCGGATAGCCTGGATGAAAATCAGGTGGTGCGCGATCTCATTACGCCAAATCCGTACTTCTGCTTCGGCTTGGGGCTCGATCTCGGGCTCGAAATCGAACAGGCTATGCGCGTGATGGGGCGGAAGGAACTCGCCGGCCAGCAGGGCATCGTCACGCTCGCTCCGCGGGATTGGCATAGAGTCTACACCGAGGAATTTCTGAACGACCGACGAAATGTGCGGGGCCGGCGTATGCGGAGCATCGGAAAGTTCAATTATCATCGGGGCGTCGAGTGGAATTGGCTGACCCAGTTCTTTGTCTGGGCTGAACTCAAGTACGGCAATCCGGACGGCGCGTTCAGGACGTACATTCGCGCTCAGGTGAACAGCGTGCTGGACCACGCCGGCATCGGGGGAATCAGCGAGCTCCACGACCTGTCCGGCACCCGCGGGCCCGAATTTCAGGCCTGGAGTATGTCGGGCTTCCTCGAAGCTTTGCACGCCTTCGCGGGCGTCCGGATCGACGTGCCGGAGCAACGCATTTCGATTGCTCCTCAACTGCCCTCGCATTGGCCCTACGTAAAGGTCAGGAAGTGGTATGGTTCTATTCCTTTTGACGTGAATTACGGCGGTGACGATCATCGGCGCGTGTTGAGTGTTGCGTTTCCGTGGCATGCGGCCCCGGACTGCACGTTCGAAATCGACTTGATTCTTCCCGCGCGGCGTACGGTCTGCGACGTGAAAGTAGCCGTCGACGGCGAGGTGCAACCGGCGGCCTGGAAGGTCGAAACTCTGCCGGGAACCGATCAGCAGCGTGTAGTTCTGACTCTGCCGGCCTCTGGACAGATCGACATAACAACATGCATGCAAGCAAGATCCGCGCGCGCACGAAAGTCGGCCTGAACCAGTACCGTCCCGCACGTTACTCTCGGAAGCGGCACGGTCCTCGCAAGGTGCATGAGTCGGATATCCATCCTCGCTCGTATCATCAAGTGAGACCCTCGTCTCAGACCCGGGCATTGGGGCTGCCTTGAGGAGTGCACGTGGCCTTTATCCTCGTGATCGCGCTGGTAATCCTCGGAATGGCCGTTGCTCTGGTGGTGTTCCGCCGGCGGCGAGTCGCACTTCCGGTGCCGGTCGAAACGGAGCCGCAGGACGATTCTGCTACGCGCGCCGCTCGCCATCAGGTCGTTGAGCAGCGGGGAGCCGAGTTGCTCGAGCGGCGCGTTGACCTCGACTCGCGTCGCGGGACGTTGACCGGCGACTCCGCCATATATGACGCTTTCGACCGTCTCGAGCACAAGTATCGTGCAGGCGAGATCTCCGAGGATGAATTCGAGGCCGGAAAGATTGAGATCCTCGGCGGCTAGAGGCTCACCGCAAAGTGACCCCCGGCTGGAGCGCTGTTGTCCAACCGGGGGCGGTCACCAGGGATAAGGAGGTCGTTATCCTATACGTATGTGAGTAACACTTGGATCACGGTGATTTTGGATCTGCACGAAACTGTGCAATAGAGAGCGGATTGCAACCGATCACTTGTCCACACTGCATCACGCGTAGTTGCCGACATGTAGTCGGAGGAAACGGAGGAAACTCGTGACGCCGGACGAATTGCTGGCGGTGGCGCGGGACAGCGCATCTCAGGCCGTGATCCCATACTCACGTTTTCCGGTAGGTGCCGCGGTCGAAACGCGCGATGGACGAGTATTCGGAGGTTGCAATATTGAATCCGCCTCATACGGACTGACCATCTGTGCCGAGCGGGTGGCGATCTTTTCGGCCAAAGCAGCGGGCGCTGATCCGATCGCGATCGCGGTGAGTTGTACCCGCGGGAACCCGTCCGAGCCAAGCTCTTTGACTCCGTGCGGAGCCTGCCGCCAAATCATGATGGATCAAATGGGGCCGGATGCCCCGTGCTATATCGACGGCGTAGGCGCTTTCACTGTCGATGACCTGCTGCCGCTGGGATTCCGATTGCCGCCTGCGATCTCTACGTTCCCCCAGTGAGCGCCGGGGCCGAAAGGTCGATGCCTTGTTCGGCTGTGTGGGTCGATCCACCGGTCATGAGCAAGCCCACTTCCTCTTCGTCCACGACTCCGGCGTGAAAAACACCCATGATCTGGCCCTCGTAGAGCACAGCGATCCGGTCTGATAGCGCGAAGATCTCGTCCAGTTCCGCTGAGACCAAAAGGATCGCGGCCCCTGTGTCGCGTTTCTCCACCAGCCGCTCGTGCACGAACTGGGCTGCACCAATGTCGAGGCCGCGCGTCGGCTGTGCGGCGATCAACAGATCCGGGTTCTCGGAGAACTCTCGGGCCAGCACGACCTTTTGCTGGTTCCCTCCACTGAGTGTGCCCACCGCTACATCCGATCTGCGAGGCCGAACATCAAACTGTTTAACCAACGTTTGGGCCCACGCCCGGATCTTGCCGCGATTGAGCACGCCGCCCTGGGAAAAGTTTGCATCGTCCTGCATGCCGAGTATTAAGTTATCGGCCACCGTGTACTGGAGTATGAGTCCGCGTTCGCGTCGGTCTTCAGGAACACAGGCGACCCCTGCGTCACGAATTCGTGCCGGAGCGGTTTTGAGCCCGGACGAACCCAGCAGGAGTGATTTGCCACGCAGCTCCACCTTTCCTGACGACGCTGAACGCAGGCCGATCAGCGCATCGACCAACTCGGATTGGCCGTTGCCCTCCACGCCGGCGATGCCCAGGATCTCTCCGGCTCGAATCTCGAGATCGATGTTCCGCACCGCCGTGGTATCGAGGTCGGATTGCACGCTGAGTCCGCGCACGACCAATGCCAGTTCACCGAGCGAAGGAGGATCTTTGTGCACCTCGGGCAGGACGTCCCGCCCGATCATCTTGCTTGCTATTTCCTGGGCAGAAGTAGACGCGGTTTCCAGTTGACCCACCACCTTGCCGGCGCGGAGCACGGTAATGTGGTCTGAAATCTCCATCACTTCCTTGAGCTTATGTGTGATGAAAATGATGGTCTTTCCCTGCTGCGAGAGGCCCCTCAGCACGACGAACAACTCCCGCGTTTCCTGCGGCGTCAAGACAGCCGTGGGTTCATCGAAGATCAGTATTTCCGAGCCCCAGTAGAGTATCTTGAGGATTTCCACGCGCTGCTGCAGACCAACCGACAACGACTGCACCCGGTGGCGCGGATCCAGTTTGAGACCGAAGGCCTCAGAGAGCTCAAAGACTTTCCGCTCGGCCGCCGTTCGATCGAAGAATCCCTTCGAGGGTTCGTGACCCAACACCACGTTTTCCGCCACGGTGAGCGGCGGAATCAGCATGAAGTGTTGATGAACCATGCCGATCCCGGCCTCGATTCCATCGCGCGGCGATTTAAGTCGAACCGGACGTCCACTCAGCAGGATTTCGCCGTCGTCCGGTTGCAGGAGCCCTGACATCATATTCATCAGAGTCGACTTGCCGGCGCCATTCTCGCCGACCACCGCCAGCACTTTGCCGGCGTACGCCTGGAGCGAGACGTGATCATTCGCCACGAACGTGCCAAATCGCTTGACCAATTCCCGCGCCTCGATGGATGGTACGCCGTTAGCCCATCCACCGGATCCATTCAGGCTCATGCGTTGCTCGCTGGGTCGTACGGGATGCCGTCGGCCGCCGGCGGTACGGCTCTTCCGATGAAGCCGGCCAGCGCAACGATGGTCAATACGTACGGGAGCGTGGCGACCAGGGTGGAATAATCCTGGAGTGGTCCGGTCGTGTTCTGAAGATTGTCATACAGGGCCTGTCCGAATCCGAACAGTAAACAGGCGCCGAATGCGCCAAAGGGGTTCCATTTACCGAAGATCATAGCGGCCAGAGCGATGAACCCGCGGCCCGAGGTCATGTTGTCTGAAAACGTGCCTGAGATGGCGAGGGCGAGGTAGCCGCCGGCCAGTCCTGAAAGGATGCCGGACGGCAGAACCGACAGAAATCGAAGGCGGAGCACGTGAATGCCGGCCGTGTCGGCGGCTCGTGGATGCTCCCCAGCCGCACGGACGCGCAGGCCCAGCGTCGTGCGAAACAAGAAGACCTGAATCAGGACCACCAATAGAATCATCAGATAGAAAATCGGATTCTGCTGAAAGAGCACCTTCCCGACTCCGGGTATGCCGCTCAATCCGGGAATGGACCAGTCAGGGATAGTACGGACCTGATCTCCAATGCATGGGACGGGAGGGACGCAGGCAACCGGCGGACCGTTTGTGCCGTAGACGGAAAAAGCGAGATAGCTGGTGAGGCCCAGGGCCAGCAGGTTTATGGCCATACCGCTAACGATCTGATTCGCTCGCAACCAAACTGCCGAGTAGCCATGAATGGCAGCCATGAGGCCACCAGCGACCATGGCCGCCAACAGCCCCAAAGCGGCGTTGTGCAGGTGCACGTCCGCGAATACGGCGAAAAATGCGCCGGTTAGCATCATGCCTTCCATCGCGATGTTCACCACGCCGGACCGTTCGGATATAACCGCGCCCACCGCGGCCAGAGAAAGTGGAGTCGCTTCCCGCAGCGTGCTCTGGTAAAGCGACGCGTTTGCCATCGTGGTCCACAAGCCCGAATCCGTCAGCGCGCTCACGCTGCGACCTTTTCCCGCAGCAAGGAACGTGGCAAACCCGTAAATCCTCGACGCCCGAGCGCACGGACAATCGCGTCGGCTCCGATGAAGAAGATAATCAGCCCCTGCAAGATCTCGACGAGGTGAGACGAGATCCCTGCATCCGCCTGCATGATCGTGCTCCCATGGACCAGCGCGCCAAAGAGTATCGCGGCGAGTACGGTACCGGCGGCGGTGGTCTTGCCGAGCAGCGCAACCGCGATGGCATCGAAGCCGTATCCCGGGGAAAAGCTATTGGTCATAGCGTACGGCGAAACTCCGAAGACGGACACCATGCCTCCGAGCCCGGCGAAGGCTCCGGCGATGAACATCGATAGGGCAATGGTCCAGCCGACATTGATACCGGCGTAGGCCGCGGCCTTGGGGTTGAGTCCGACCGCACGAATCTTGTACCCCAGTGAGGTGCGCCACAGTACGAACCAGAAAAATACGGCGGCTGCGAAAGCGACGAGCAGGCCCGCATGCAGGCGTCCGTTTTGCACGATCGAGTTCGGAATGATCACCGGCAGAGTTGCGTTCATGGCAGGCGTCTGCGGACTTCCGAGCGTATTGGCAACTGACATCGGGCCTGGAGTGCCGGTGGGAGACGCTTCCAGCAAGTATTGACTGATCAAAATGGCAGTGTAGTTGAGCATCATCGTCGTGATGACCTCATGAGCTCCACGCCATGCCTTCAGAACACCGGCGATTCCGCCCCAGACCGCGCCACCCAACGCGCCCGCCACGAGGGCAATCGGAATGAGAATGATTCCGGGCAAGTTCAGTTTGTAGCCCACGAATGCCGACGCGATGGCTCCCATGAACAGCTGGCCTTCGGCACCGATGTTGAATAGACCGCCCCGAAAGGCAAATGCCACCGCCAGCCCGGTGAGCATGAGAGGAATTGACGCAACCAGCGTCTCCGAGATGTTATAAGGACCGCCGAAGGCACCTTTCAACAATTCCCAGTACGCAGTGAGCGGGTTGTCTCCGGCCACGAGGATGACCACGCCTCCGACAATCACTGCGAGCACCACCGACATCACCGGAATTGTCAGTCCGGAGGCCCGGGCGTAGGAAAATCTCCGTTCGATCGTGTCCTCTGAGTCGGGAGCGAGACTCACGTCAATGACCATCCTCATCCATGCGGTCAATTATAGGAAGCACGGTGCCCGAACACCCGCTCAGACGAGCGCCCGTTTCGAATGAGACAAAGGCCGGGGCCTCGCGACCCCGGCCTTCCCTCTATTGTGCCAGCGCTAGGTCTTGGGGATGGTAACAGGCGGAACAATCGCGCCTGTGCGCAGCAGTTCGCGGTACTTGACGGCCTGAGCGACGATGGATGCGGGAACTACCGATGAAGGCTTACCAAAGTCGACACCGCCGTTCTTGGCCGTGTAGATGTGATCTCCACTTCGGAAGTGGCCGGTGCTGGTATCACGGACGATGTTGTACACTGCGGTCTCGACGTGCTTGACCGCGCTCGTGATAATGTACTTTCCCAGGTATCCCTGATCGGCATCAACGCCTACGCCGTAGACTCCAGCTTGCTGTGCCGCCGCGAGGTAACCCAGTCCGCTGCCGCCGGCCACTGCGAACAAGATATCCGCTCCACTCGCGATCTGCGTGCGGCCGACGGTGTTGCCCTTACCCTGATCCGTGAAGCTCTGGGAGTAGCCGATGCGAACCTTGATGGTCGGGTCGACCTTCTTCGCACCTGCCACGTACCCCGCGATGTAGCGGACGACGGCCGGAACGGGCAAGCCCCCCATTGCGCCGATGACGTTGTGTCGAGCCTTGCCGACTCGATCCTTTTCCATCAGGCCGGCGATGACGCCCGCCAAATAACCCGCCTCCTGCTCGTGAAAGAGGAGGTTAGCCACGTTCTTCAGGTTGACTTTGTTGAACTTGGCGTCTTCCGGGTATCCATCGATGATGGCGAACTTCTGTTTTGGGTACTGCTTCGCCACCGTGAGGATCGCGTTCGACATCAGCACGCCGGTCGCAATGATGAGATTTGGGTGGAGTTGAGCGTAGTGCGTGAGATTCGGAACGTAATCCGCCTGCGAGTTTGACGGCAGATATGAACCACTGTCGCCGAACTTTGAGATCGCGGTGCGCATGCCGGTGTATGCGAGATGATTGAACGACTTGTCGTTCACACCGCCGACGTCCAGCACAAGCCCGATCTTGAAGCGGGCTGCCTGTGAATGGGATGCCACTCCTTTCGCCGCCGCCGGTGTAATGAGTGCCGAGAACAGCAACGCGGCTGCCCCCACGAGTCCATAGATGCGAGTCATGTATTCTCCTCCGCTGTGCTGATGGTTGTAATCCTTTCAGGACGCCCTCCCGGACACGAGCAATGGTGTTGCACCATCGCTCTCCCCCCGGGGCCAGGTTTCATCGACACCTCCTGTACCCTGCCTCCTTTATTCCGGGATCATATCAGAACAAATTCAAACCGTCTATGTAAACGAACGACATTGACCAAACGCCACATCAGCCCGAAATTTCGTCCAGGGTCTGGTCAAAGCTCGGCGCAAAGTGCTCCAGAAAGTAGTCGACCTCCGGTATATGAAGCGCCCGCACGATCTGCTCGAGTTGCCTTTTGGCCACCGTAAACTCCCGATTGCCCGCGGCGATCTCTGAGGCGCACTTGAGATACGCCGCCAGCTTGTCTGCTGCCTTGACGATCGACATCAACTCTGAGTGGGCGTCGGAAGGCGGGATCAAGGGCCGATATGCGGGCAACAGTTCCTCAGGCACCATCGACAGGAGTTGCTCGCCCGCCAGAGACTCCATCGCTCTCAGGTTTAGTTGTATCGCTTCATCATGGTGCTTGACAGGCGACGGTATATCGCCGGTAATGACCTCGGCAACATCATGAAAAAGCGCCAGTACCACAGCGCGACCGGTATCGATATCCTGACCGCATACCTCGCGCCGAATCGTGCAGAGAGCGTGAGTTAGAAGCGCGACATCATAGCTGTGCTCCGCCACGTTCTCGGGTAAGGCGCTGCGCATGAGACTCCAGCGTTGGATGAAGCGGAGCCGAAAAAGATATGCGAAGAATGGACTGAAGGCGGTCGGTTTACTCACCTGCACGTATCAGGCTCGGAAAGTACCAGCGACGGTCAGACCTCTTTTTCAGCTCATCCATCTCGGCCAGAGCAACAGATGCTTCAGCACCGAGTTGAGCCAGGATCTCGTCTGCTCCCTCGGGCCGGAATTCGTTGCGGAACCGGTCGGCGACGATGACGCAGGCCGCTCCACCACGCAGTCCGAAGAGGGAAGAGAGAGTGAACACGGTGGCCGATTCCATCTCAAAATTCAGCACACCCATCGCCTGCAGACGTTCGACGCGGTCGTTCGCCTCCCCGATGTAGTCGCCGAATGCCGGGCGGCTCTGGCCGGCGTAGAACGAGGCGGTTGCGGCCGATATACCGAGATGGTAGGTCATTCCCAGCCGCTCGCAGGCCTCAACCAGGGCCAGCACCACCTCATATGAAGCGGCGGCGGGGAAGGCCGTGGGCGCGTAGGAGTCGCTGGCGCCGTCCCATCGGACCGACGCGGTGCTGATCACGATGTCACCGACGCGCAGATGTTCCTGCAACCCGCCCGTCGTGCCCAGCCGAAGGAATGTGTCACAACCTACGGCTGCGAGCTCATTCAGCGCGATCTCAGTCGACGGTCCGCCTATTCCAGTGGAGCAGGCGCTCGTCGCGATTCCTCTGTAGGTGCCGCGCATCGAGCGGTATTCGCGATGATACGCCACATCCTCTGCCGTGTCCCAGGCTGCGGCTAGCACTGGAACTCGTCCCGGATCGCCGGGAAGCAGGACAGTGGAGGCCAGGTCTCCATCCGCAAGGTGCAGATGATACTGTTTTCCGCCGGCAGTTACCGGTCGATTCGCCCCCAGGGTTTCAGACATCAAATGCATCTCCGTTCCGTCGAGCGTTGTATCGCAAAATTCGAAGCCGCCGAGAAGAGCGTGACACCTGGAACAAGAATAGTCCGCCGGAGGAATTCGGGCCGGCACGACCGCTCAGGCGCCTCCGCGCGAAGCCCTGATTACGCCCCGTATGGAGTCCAGATGTTCTTCACCTGGGTGGATTCACGCAGGAATAATCCGCTCTCATCCGCCCAGTCGGCATCCCAGGCAAGAGACGCGGTTTCTACCCACGATCGCTTCATGTTTCCGGCAGAAGCATATTCCACGGTGCGCGCGCCCTCCGGGTCACCGAAGTACCACACGCCGTCTACATTGTCGTGCTCTGCCAAGACTCTCGCCAGCGCATTCCGATTACCGGTGACGATATTTACAACGCCACCGGGCAGATCGGACGTGTCGAACACCTGGTACAAGTCGGTGGCACTAAGCGGGTACGTCTCCGAGGGGATGACCACGACAGTGTTGCCCATTGCCACCGCCGGAGCGACCAGCGAAACGAGCGCCAGTAACGGATACTCGTCGGGACATGCAATTCCGACGACCCCCAGCGGCTCAGGTATGGCCAGCGTCAGGCCGCGGAGCGGTGTCCGGTGCACCAGACCATCGAACTTATCAGCCCACGCGGCATACGTGAACAGGCGATTGATTGACGCTTCCACCTCGGCTTCGGCCCGCTGCGCCTCCGCACCGGTTTCGTTTGCGACGCGCTTCACGAATTCGCTGCCCCGAGTCGACAGATTCTCCGCAATGTAATACAGGATTTGGGCTCGGGCATGACCGGTTACGCCGGCCCACGATGAGGCTTTGTGCGCTGCCTCCACCGCGTTGCGTATGTCTTTGCGATTCCCGCTTCCCACTTCGCCGATGTTCTGTCCGTTAGGGCTGACGACGATTTGAGAGTAGCCGGAGTCGGGACGCACCTGTTTGCCGCCGATGTACAACTTGGGGGTGCGATCGATGGCCGGCATCGCCGACGAGTCCCGTGCCTCGCGTTCGGACATGGCCGGTTGGCCCCGACGACCCTTCCTAGAGGGCGTTTCCTCCATACCGTGAAGTTGAAGGTACTCGAATAGTCCCTCGCGGCCACCCTCGCGGCCGAAACCACTCTCGCGATACCCTCCGAAGCCCGATGCCGCGTCGAACAAATTGGTGCAATTGATCCACACGGTTCCGGCTTTTACCTGGGGAGCGATATCCAGTGCAAGGTTGATGTTTTCGGTCCAGATGCTGGCCGCCAGCCCGTACGGCGTGTTATTTGCTAACTCCACTGCCTCCTGCGGTGTTCGAAACGTCATGGAGACGAGCACCGGACCGAAGATCTCGACCTGCGCGATGGTTGCCGCCGGAGCAACATTGGTAAACAGCGTCGGCGGAAAAAAATATCCCTCAGTTGGGCAGGCCCAGGTAGGTTGCCACATCGTGGCGCCCTCCTTTACCCCCGAATCGACCAGACGTTGAATGCGTTGTAGTTGCACCGGCGCCACGATAGCCCCGATATCCACGGCCTTGTCGAGCGGATCGCCAACGCGCAGACGTTCCATGCGCTCGCGCAACTTGCCTATCAGACGCTCCTCGATATCTTCCTGCACCAGCAGGCGCGATCCCGCGCAGCACACCTGGCCCTGATTGAACCAGATTGCATCCACCACACCTTCCACCACACTGTCCAGGTCGGCATCGTCGAACACGATGAAGGGTGACTTGCCGCCCAACTCGAGCGAGAGCCTTTTCCCGGTGCCGGCAGTCTCGCGGCGGATGCTTCGGCCTACTTCGGTAGATCCGGTAAATGCAATCTTATCGACGCCCTGATGGCGCACCAGGAGTTCTCCCGTGCGACCGTCACCGGTGATGATGTTGACCACTCCGGCCGGCAAGCCGGCCCGTTGCACGATTTCGGCAAAGAGAAGCGCGGTCAGAGGCGTAAACTCGGCGGGCTTCAAAACAACCGTATTGCCGGCAGCGAGAGCCGGGGCGATCTTCCATGCCAGCATCAAAAGTGGAAAGTTCCAGGGGATGATCTGTCCGACGACGCCGACCGGGCCATACTGCGGGAACTCTTTGGACATCAGCTGAGCCCATCCTGCGTGATAGTAAAAGTGTCGAGAGACGAGCGGGATGTCAATGTCCCTGCTCTCGCGGATCGGCTTCCCGTTGTCGAGTGATTCGAGAACCGCGAAAAGACGCGACTGGCGCTGGATCTGCCGGGCGAGTGCGTACATATAGCGCGCGCGAACATGGCCTGGTGTAGAACTCCATGAGGCGAAGGCCGTGCGTGCCGCTTCCACCGCGGCATTCACGTCGGCTTCACCCGCCTGTGCTACCGAAGCGAGCGGTTTGCCGGTCGCCGGATTTACGATTTCGATGCGCTCCGATCCGGTCGAATCGCGCCATTCGCCATCGATGAAGAGTCGGAAAGGGCTGTGCTCTTCTATCCAATGCAGCGCCGGATCCGTTGCTTCGGGCGCCGGGCCGTATGCCATGGTTTCAAAGATGTCGGCTACGCTCATCATGACCTCCTCACGGCATCGGGAAGTGATTATCTGCCGCGTAACGGCCGGTCAAAAAATATGAGAGCTGTCGCTCGATGTCGGTCAGTAAGCTGCTCGCGCCCAGTCGGAAGAGGGCAGGTTTCAGCCAATCGTCGCCTAATTCCTCTTTCATCAGGATCTGCCACTGTACTGCCTGTGCCGCCGTGCGGATGCCGCCGGCCGGTTTGAATCCGACCCTATATCCTGTTTGCTCCCGATACTCTCGGATCGCGCGAGTCATTACAACGCCCACCGGTAATGTGGCGTTGACTGTCTCTTTTCCAGTCGATGTCTTGATAAAGTCGGCGCCGGCCATCATGCACACCAGGCTGGCCATGCCTACGTTCTGCAGCGTGGCCAGTTCGCCCGTCCCGAGAATGACCTTCATGTGGGCATCGCCACAGGCATGTCTGCAGGCCCGGGTTTCATCGTAAAGGGCGGTCCAGTTTCCGGTCAGGACGTGCGCGCGGGATATGACGATATCGATCTCCCGGGCACCCGTGCCCACTGAGGCGGCGATCTCGTCGAGCTTCTGTGGCAGCGCAATTTGACCGGCCGGGAAGCCGGTCGAGACGGCGGCCACGGGCACGTCGGTTCCATGCAGCGCCTCAACCGCGACCGGCACCATATTGTGGTAAACGCAAATGGCGGCGACATGCAGATTTAGGGCCTGAATCCCCAGCGCCTCCGCCATATCGTCTCGGAGCGGATGAACTCCCTTGGCGCATAGTCGGGTCACGTTGCCCGGTGTATCGTCGCCTTGCAGCGTGGTCAGATCGATGCAGGTTATCGCTCTTAGCAGCCAAGCGGCTTGCCATTCCTTCTTTACGGTGCGGCGGGCAACGAGCGTAGAGGCCCTGCGCTCGACCGCGCTGCGGTTGACGCGAGTACGTCGAACCCAGGACAAATCGAGCGGCACTCCCGCATTTCGAGCCGTGTCCTCGTGAGCCTTTCGCTCCACCATGGTCAGCATGCAGTGTTCTCCCACGATTCACGTCCGCCACGCCCAAGCCGTCTGACGGGCCGGATTTGCAAGCGGTCAGGACGTATGTTCTGCCGATGCTGCAAACGCTGACGTTACCCTACGATACACTGTGCGCCGGGTCGCGAGAGTGCCATAATTGACGACGAAAAGCAGCGCGCGAAGTAACCACGGCACCCGCCCACGCGTTCATTGGGTAGAGTCGCATTCTTACGCTGCTGAGTGTGACGCACAGGGATGAGCGGAGGTGCCGTGGGTGACGATTTCTAGCCGGGTCTCGTCTCGTTCCCGCGGGCCTGCGAGGCCGCGCGCGCGAGTGTGGCGTGGGGTCGCTTCGGCACGCAATCTCGATGAATCGCCCACGACTTCAGTCGGTCGGGTCGTGATTACGCTGCTAATTTCCATGGTGCTCGCCGCGATCCTTGGTGCCCGTGGCATCGTGCACTCCGGAAACGGGATGCAAGACGGCCCAATGCGCACCGCGACACTCGCGGTGGGCAATTTTGCCTTGCGGATTGCCGACTCCACGCACCTGACCTGGCCGTGGGATGAAGTTCAATCTGCTCTGGGCCGCCAACCCCAGCCGGCGATCGCACCGCTTCTCACCTTCGATCCTTTACCGGCCGCGGTGCCCCGGTCACCAGTGCAGACCCGTCCCACCGCAACTCGATCCATGGCGCGCCGCTCTCCTCCGACCATACGTCCGAAGGGAGCCCACAAAAAGGGTGCGGTATCCAGCCCTGTGGCCGGCGTAGTCCCGTGGGTGCGTCCCACGCACCGACCGACGGCGAAATTTCCCCTGCGTTTGCTCGTTGCCGGGGATTCTCTGGTTGGGTATCTCGGACCCGAATTGATCGATGAGGTGTCTCGCGTCACGCCGGTGCGAGGATTCGTGGACAGTCACAACGGGACCGGTCTGACCCGCCCCGATTTTGTCGATTGGTCGATTGTCGCCCGGCAGGAGGTGAAATCGGACAACCCGGATGCGACGGTCGTACTCATCGGCGGAAACGACTTTCAGAACATGACGCTTCCCAATGGCAGGTTTTTCCTGGCCGGAACTCCGGCCTGGACTCGCGAATACGAAAGGCGGGCCACGATCTGTATGCAGATCTGGGCACGTCAAGGGAACCGACGGATCTACTGGTTGTCTGTTCCGCCCGCCCGTGATGCGGGCTGGGCGCATGACGATACGCAAATCAATCTGGCATTGCGGCGTGCGGCGGCACGCGTGCCGGGAGCAGAATTCGTCGACGTGCTGGGGCCGGTTACCGACCACGGCCGATACGCCGATTTTGTCAAAGTCAACGGACAGGAGACTTTGATACGTGAGCCCGACGGGGTGCACCTCAATGTCGCGGGCTCCGCCCTGGTTGCCCATGAAATTCGGGCCGTGCTCGCAGCACAGTGGCATTTCGTCCGCGGCCGGGCGCGTTAGAGCGAAACCGTCTTTCCCTCGCGAAACGATCGGAAACCAGCGTCCACCACGAGCAGGTCGTCGAGTGCGTCAAGTGGTTGGACGTCCAGTCGCTTGCCCTCGACGATTGCTTGATAGAAATCTCGGAACTCCAATTCGAACCCGTTTGGTTCCGACTCGACCGGCACATCTTTGCTGCCTTCCTCTGTGATGACGCGAATGCGGTCATCCTGGACCGTCAGAGTTCCCGCCGTTCCGAAAACGCGAAATGGCGCAGGCTCCTCCTCGAAAATGCCGACTGAATAGGTGAGGTGACCGATTGCTCCCGAAGAGAATCGAAGATTCATCAACAACGTGTCCGGTATATCGCTATCCCGGTCGAACGATGCGGTCATTCCCTGCACCGATTCGACTGCTCCTCCCAGGAGGTGCATGGCAGCAGTCTGGTGAACGCCTCCGTCGCTCAAGAACCCACCTAGGTGCTCAGGTGTCTGTCTCCAGCCCGTCTGAGCGTAGGGATTCGACGGATCAACCGGCTGCAGTACATCGCCGTGGATCATCACGACGCGGCCAATCTTGCCGTCGTCAATCAAGCCACGCGCTATGCGGAAGCGGCGCTCGTAGCGCACGTTTTCCGCCACCAGGAAGACCAATCCGGGGTGCGCCCGGGCTTCCGCGACCACAGCTCGTCCGGCCTCCGCCGTGGCGGCAATCGGCTTCTCCACGATCACGTGTTTACCTGCATGTAGCGCGTCCGAGGCCGCGACTGCGTTGAGGATTATGGGCAAGGTGAGGTCGACCGCCTCCACCTCCGGCAGTTGTAATAACTCGCGATACTCAGTCGTGATGATCGGAGTGCCACCAATTAATTGAGCGAAGCTTTGCGCTTTCCCAATGTTGTGGTTGCAGACCGCTACGATCTCATACAGGTCCGACAATACTTTCAGAGCGGGCCAATGAAGCTCGCGCGCGGCAATGCCGGCTCCAACGACTCCAAGCCGAATTCGGTGCGCTGCCATTAATTCCTCTCTGTAAGAAGGGGCGGAAACGGTTCCCCCGCACGAAACGCACGTACACATACTTCTTTAGGAGTATACTCAGGCATGTACCGAACACCACTACGGCCAAACTCCAGTCTTCGTCTGTTGAAGACATCACCGAAGTTACACCACTCAGCGCGCGTGATTCTCGACCTGGCGGCACACCAGCCTGGCAAAGCGATCAGCTTGACAGATGTAGCACGCCAGGCGGGTGTCTCCCCCGAGCAGGGCAAAAAGGACGTGCGCGCGCTGTATGAGGAATCCGAGCGTCTCGGCGTCGTGTCTTTTTTTGGTTGGGACACAGATCGGCGCACCGGGGAACCCTCCTTCACGATGACGTCAGAAGCGGCTTCCATGTGGATGAGCGTCTGAGGCTGCAAGGATTGATGTAACCGACCCTGCGCCGGCCTGCAGGGCGGCGATCGCTTCGCGTCGTGTCGTATTGCGTCCAGACTGTTGAAATTCGCGGCGTATCGCGGCTAGGTCAGTGACGCGCGATCCGGTACTCCTCGTCATTCGACCGCGTGCGATAATCGACCTCATGCCACGCACCTTTTTACGGGGCGACCCGTAGTGAATCGACCGGTTCCCGGGGAGCGGCGACGAGCATCGATCCCCTGGTCGCTG
>DAINCT010000016.1:0-21740 GCA_036732245.1 Chloroflexota bacterium
CGACATGTGGACGTGCTCGTGCTCGTGCTCATGCTCGTGGTCGTGCTCGTGCTCGTGCTCGTGCTCGTGCTCGTGCTCATGCTCATGATGCTGCGCGTCGCCGTGACTATGTTCGGGCTCGTCGCTGTGTGTGTGCTCGTGCGCCATCGTTCACTTCCTTCTCGCCTGCTTGCCTGTGCTTGCATTGTAGGCTCCGCGCCACGATGCCCTTTGACGGACGCTCGAACGGCATGCGGCCCTGTTCTGGCATTCATCTTGCGCCATGGAACTGCGCCGGGCAACGGATTTGCACGGCATGACCACCGGAGTGCCCGTCTTCCGCTCTTCCAGGAAGCAAGGCAGGGGGCGACGCGCTCTGACCCCGGGAAGGATATCGATACTCGTGATTGAAACAAACCCTGCAGCGGAGACCTTCTATGCTCGCGCGCTGGAGACAATGAATGGCTGTGGCGTACGCTTCCTGGTCGGCGGAGCATACGCCATGAAGACCTACGCCGACATTGTCCGAGAAACCAAAGATTTGGATGTATTCGCCAAAGCCGGCGATTATCCCCGTCTCCTGCAATCGCTGGCCGACGCCGGCCACGAAATCGAAATCACCGATGCCACGTGGCTGGCCAAGGCTCGAGACGGCGAATACTACGTCGACATCATTTTCGCTTCGGCCAATGCCGTGTCTACGGTCGACGACACCTGGCTCGAACACGCATATCCGGCGGAGGTGGTTGGCCTACCGGTCAACCTGGTCTCAGTCGAGGATCAAATCTGGCAAAAGTGCTTCGTCCAGGATCGCTTTCGATACGACGGAGCCGACGTCGCTCACATCTTCCGGAAGTGGGGGCCAAAGATCGACTGGACGCGTTTGCTGCATCGTATGGAGGCACACTGGGAGCTCCTGTTTGCCCATGTCCTCCAGTTCCGGTACATCTACCCGGCGGAGCGTTCCAACGTTCCAGACTGGCTGGTTGATGAACTGCAATCGAGGGTCAACGCACAGATGGCCGTACCGGTGCCGGACGAAGCGGTTTGTCGGGGTCCGCTGCTCTCAAAGACGCAGTATCTGGTGGACATCCAGAAATGGGGCTATCGCGAACGATAACGCTGGGAGGCAGTAGAGTATGCCCAACAACGAATCCGGCGTCAGGATCGCGGCGGTCGGAGACCTCCACGTCAACGAGACATCGATCGCCGCTTTCCGGTCGCTGCTCGCTCACGTGCAGGAGCGGGCCGACATTCTGGTCCTGTGCGGAGATCTCACGAATCGAGGTCTGCCGAGCGAAGCCACCATGGTGGCAGAGGAACTATCACACTTCAAATGTCCGGTCATCGGCGTGCTGGGTAACCACGATTTCGAATCCGGCCAGGCGCAGGACGTCGAACGAGTATTGTGCAATGCCGGTGCTCTGATGCTTGACGATGAGCCGCGCGAAGTACTGGGAGTCGGCTTTGCCGGCGTAAAGGGGTTCTGCGGCGGATTCGACACCCACGAGTTGGCCAGATTTGGTGAAGACATGATCAAGCGATTCGTGTTGGAATCGGTGGAGGAAGCGTTGCGCCTCGAAAGCGCTCTCTCGAAGCTCCGAACCGAATCAAAGGTCGCGGTCCTGCACTATGCCCCTATTCGACAAACGGTGGAGGGCGAGCCACCCGAGATCTTCCCGTTCCTCGGGTCTTCGCGACTGGCACATCCCATTGACCGCTACGGCGTGACTGTCGCCGTTCATGGTCACGCTCATCGCGGCGCACACTCCGGTTCCACTGCCACTGGGGTGCCGGTCTACAACGTGAGCTACGCCATCATGCACAGCATCAACCCGGATCAACCCTATCTCTTGCTCACTCTCTGACCTGAGAGGCGTCGGGTCCGTCCACGTCGTGACCGGAAGTCATCGTTTGCAGTGGGAGCACCACCTCGAAACAGGAACCCCCTCCGCTGCGGCTTCTGACCGTGATCTGTCCGCCATGTTGCTCGAAGATTTCTCGGGCTCCAGCGAGTCCGATTCCGGTTCCCGGGATACGGCCCGCGACATTGCTTCCTCTGTGAAAGCGGTCGAAGACGTGCGGAAGGTCCTGTGCAGGGATGCCCAGACCTTCGTCCTCCACTCGCACGAGCGCCCTTACCGTTTCCGACCGGTCCACCTCGACGGTTATCTCGACCCGGCCACCTGCGGGACTGTAAGTAATCGCGTTTGACACCACGTTGGTGAACGCTCGTTCCAGCCGCAGTGCATCCCACTCGCCCGTGATATCGGTATCCAGGGCCGTGAGATGCACCGTATGGAGTTCGGTCGTGTGTTGCTGCTCGAACGCAATGTGTTGCATGAGACCGATCAGATCGGTGCTCGTCCGAATCAGATCGAGAGGCCGTCCCATTTGAACGCGTGAAACGTCCAGGAGTTCGTTGATCAATCCACTCATACGAGTCGTAGTAACGTCGATTCGGTTCAGGCCGTCCAGCAACGCAGTGGTTTCGGGAGTGTTCGCGCGGTTAGCGCGTCTGCCGAGAATCTGCGATAGGCCCTTGATAGTCGTAAGCGGAGTCTTCAGATCATGCGCCGCGGCGGATAGAAAGTCGTCTTTTTGCCGCTCCAGTGTGCGTTGTGCCGTGACATCTCGGAAAGATACGACTCCTCCCAACTTCACTCCCGCTTCATCCACAACTGGCGTCGCCGAACACTCGACCACGATGTTGGAGCCATCCGGTTTCCTGACCACGACGTCCTCGTTCACGATCGTCTCGTTTCCGACCGCGGCGCGGATAAGTGGCAGTTCGTCGTAGAGGAAAGGCTCCCCATCGATTCGGAAGGCACTGAATGTCTCCGCCTGGGCCGTTGACTCGAGCCCGGTCACCGAGGGGCCCAACAGCCGTTGTGCCACCGCGTTTGCGAAGATCGTCGTGCCGGCGGCATCCGCGATGACGATTCCATCCGCAATTTGACCAAGAATCGCCTCGCGCTCCAGCGCCGCCTTTTGCGTCTCCCGGAGCAGCCGGGCATTGTCTACTGCCACTGCCGCTCGCCCTGCGAGATCCGAGGCGAGTGCCAGGTCCGCCTCGCCATACCGGTGCTCGGATTCGGCCGATACGAATGTAATTGCGCCCAGCACTCGACCTCGAGTGAGAAGCGGCACCGTCATGGCTGAAACAAGCCCCAATTCTCGCAACGTATCCAGAAGAACTGGGTCCGGTGCAAGTTCGACCAGGAGTTCATCTGGGATGTGCGGAATGAGCTCCGGCTCGGAGGTGCGGAGCACGCGGGCCACCCCGGTAGGAGCATCGGGATCGAATGGGTACCGCCTGTCCAACTCGTGAGCCAGGGACACTTTTTCCGGGTCCACGTGGGCCACCGCCAGCAGGCGCGCATTTCCCGTCTCGTCCACGATATAGACAGAGCACCAGTCCGCAATATGGGGAACCGCCAGGCGCGCCACGCTGGCGAGAGTGGTTGAATAATCCAGAGAAGTACTGAGTGTGATACTGGCTTGCGCCAGAAATTCAAATCGGCGCCGGGCGCTCTCTGCCTCGTCACGGGCCTCTCGTTCCCGCGCCAGCAAAAGATTTCGCTCGAACTCCGCCTGCTCTCGCTCGGTGATATCTTCCGCAATAATGACGGTGCCGCGCACTTGCCCCGTTTCGTCGTACAGGGGCGCGGTCGACATGCTGGCCATGATGAACGTTCCGTCTTTTCGCAATCGGCGGCGGTGGAGTCCCGTGACGGTACGGCCCGACAGTACCTCTCGCAAGACCGCGTCCGACGCCGGGACTTCATCCGGAGGGACCGTCGGAGCGGGTTTACCGATCACTTCATCCGCGCTCCAGCCAAAGATCCTCTCTGCCGAAGCGTTCCAACTCGCCACGCGGCCGCTCGAGTCCAGCGAAACGATTGCTAATGGCGATGCAGCCACCACCGCCCGCAGCGTGGATTCGGCCACCTCACCGGCGGACCGAGCTGCCATCTCTCGCCGAAGCGCGTCGCTCAGCCGGCGCTCGGCGTCGATTCCATCGGGTGTCATGATTACAGACTAGCCAATCGTGCGCAGGCACATCGGGTGTCGCGGAGCGGGTACACTAATGCGCGTTGGAACGATGCACGGGATCCGAGTACCAGGCGGGTCGCCGGCGAGGAGCGCATAGTCGTGAATGATGCAAAACCGGAGCGCTTGACGTACGGCGCCTATCTCAGCGTGGCGCAGCTTACCAGCCTGCAGAATCCGCTGGCCCAGCCCTCTGTCCGCGGCGAGATGTTTTTTATTATCGGCCAGCAGGTTCAGGAGTTGTGGTTTAAGCAGATCCTGTACGACCTCACCGAATTCATACGCCTCGCGGATAGCGGATATTTGTATGAGGCTGTTCGCTTGCTTGATCGCGTCAACCGGATCGTGAGTGTGCTGGCTCAGGAAACAGAACTGCTCCAGACGCTACCTCCCTCCGAATTTAAGGCGTTCCGGCCGATTCTCAGCACTGCCAGCGGGTTCGAGTCCGAGCAGTTTCGTGCACTGGAATGGGTCAGTGGACTGCGTGACGCAAATGCCAAACGTCTCTTGCTGCATCTCAATGGGGGAGCTGGGATCATGGCACGGTGGCCACGGAGTCTGCGCGACGTTTTGTGCGGAAACGTAACGTCGCTCGACGGCGACCCGGTGTCCGCGATAGAGTTCCTGTACAACGGAACTATCCACCGGCCTGAGCTCCTGGCTCTGGTGGACGCACTGAGCGAGTACGAAATCCGTTTTGCCGAGTGGCGTTTTCACCACATCAAGGTCGTGGAACGGGTCATCGGCAATCGCGCCCCCGGTACCGGCGGATCGTCCGGCAGCGGTTATTTGGGACGCACTCTGGAGTACCGCTTTTTCCCTGAGCTGTGGGAGGCCCGCAACCGGATATCTGCGGCGACCACACCCGCCGTCCCTGCGGCGGAGGCGCTGGCGTTAGACAAGCTGACCCGTAATCTACAATGAAGTCGTTTCGAGATGAAGAGGTCAAACTATGAGTATGAAGCTGAAGCGAATCGATGTCGCGGTGCTATTTGTCGGCGACCTGGATCGCGCCAAAACGTTCTACGGAGACACCCTCGGCATGAAGTTGACGTTCGAAGACGACGTCTCGGCCGGGTTCGACTTTGACCCTGTCTTACTCCTTCTGCTGACCGTCGCCGGTGCACAAGACCTGCTTTCAAGTGAAGCCGTCGCCGCGCAGAGACCAGCCGGCGCCCATTCACAGTTGGTCTCATTCGTGGAGGATGTAGACGCGGTATATACGGACCTGGTCGCTCAGGGCGTCGAGTTTGTCACAAAGCCCACCGACCGCGCGTGGGGCCTCCGCACCGCACATTTCAAGGATCCCGACGGGAACCTCTGGGAAATCGCACACCAGTTGGCGAAGAGTCCAGCAGGAAACTGACACCGCGAGCAGCTAACTCGGGCACAGATCACACCGGCTGTCAGTCTTCTCCGCGCCGGTCGGATGGCACGCGGGACGGCGAACTCGATCATGTATCATGTCGTGCGCCTGCGCCGGGCTATCAGAAGGTCGGCGGGCAGCACTCTCCTGTTTCGGAGAATTGTGTATGAATCATGCCCTGCGGGCGTCGGTAGTAGGCGCTGCCCTGGTTGTTTTCCTGAGCGCCTGCGGCTTATCCGCCGCCCCTGCACCCACCGCGACCACCTCAGCCCCGGCGCCCGTCTCCACGGTCGCCGTGGTGCAATCGTCGCCCGTGGCGGCCCACCGATTTGTTGCCGGCCTCGTCACGGATGTGGGAAGGCTCGGTGACCGCTCGTTCAATGATCTCGCCTGGGCCGGGATCCATGCCGCGGAACGTCGGGATCACATCCGCGGCACCGTCTTGCAGTCCCGGACCGAAGCCGACTACATTCGAAATTTGTCCACCCTTGCCAAGCGACACACTTCCCTTATTTTCGCCGTGGGATCGTCTATGGGCCAGGCCGTGTACGTCGCAGCCGGGCGGTACCCTCGCCAGCACTTTGTCCTGGTGGATGCACGCCCCATAACCCCGAGTGGCCGGGAGATCATCATAGCCAACGTGGCCGATATGTTGTTCAAGCAAGAAGACGCGGGATATGTCGCGGGCGCGCTGGCAGGTTTGCTCGCCCGTGGACATGTGGGAAGCGCGAAACACAATACGATCGGCTACCTGGGAGGTGTCCCGATTCCGCAGGTGGATCGATATCTGGCGGGCTATGTGGCCGGTGCCCGACGAGTTGACCCAGGCGTGATGATCATCGGTCAGTACGCCGGTACCTTCTCCGACCCAAGTAAGGGCCGATCGATCGGCCTGGCACAAATCTCGCAGGGTGCCGATGTTCTCTTTCAAGTGGCATCGGCCACCGGAACTGGATACTTACAAGCTGCGGGCTCGCGGCACGTGTACGGCATTGGCGCGGATGCCAGTCAATCGTACGTCGGTCCGGAAGTCATCGCCAGCGCGGTCAAACGGGTAAACGTGGCGACGGAGAAGTTGATCCATGATGACCGTCTGGGTCGTTTCCGCCCCGGCGACAACCTTTTCGATGCCGCAAACCATGGAACGGGGCTGGCAGGTCTGTCACCGGTGGTACCCCACTCCGTCGCCTCGCAAGTCGCCCGCTACCAGGCCGAGCTAGCTCGTGGCTCCGTGGTCGCACCGCTCGCGATCCCGACTAGATAGCGACCGCGTCGCCCGCCCAAAGAGGCACCAACACATGTTCGGAATGAGGCGGAGACTATGACTGAATACTATGCTCAGTTGGAGGAAGCTGCCGCGGCTCTAGCGGGTCGGATACCGCTGCAGCCAAAGCTCGCGATTGTGCTGGGATCGGGTCTGGGACTACTGGCGGCTGAGGTCGCGGACGGGGTATCGATTCCCTACTCCGAGATACCGCACTTTCCGCTCTCGACCGCGCCCGGACACGCGGGGAGGCTGATCGTCGGGACCTTTGAGGGTTTCCCGGTCGCAATGATGGCTGGGCGGGTCCATATGTACGAGGGATACTCAGCAGAACAGGTCGTGTTTCCCGTTCGCCTCTTGCGCCTGCTCGGTGCTGAGACTTTGATCGTTACCAATGCTGCCGGCGGGGTCAACCCGAACTTCTCTTCAGGAGCGTTGATGCTTATCACCGACCATATAAACCTGACGGGCCGCAATCCGCTGGTGGGAGCCAATGACGCGCGCTTCGGGACCCGGTTTCCAGACATGAGTGAAGCCTATGCCCTGGAACTCCGGGCACTGGCACAGCGTGCCGCATTCGAGACCGGCCTGCCGCTCGAGGAGGGGGTGTACCTGGGATTGCTCGGTCCGACGTATGAAACGCCGGCGGAGGTCCGCATGGTCAGAACCCTCGGTGGCGACGCGGTCGGCATGTCCACCGTGCTCGAAGTCATCGCCGCGAATCACATGGGAATGCGGGTGCTCGGTATCTCGTGCATCACGAATATGGCGGCCGGCATGGTACCCCACAAATTGACGCACGATGAAGTCATGGAGACCGCATCCCGTGTCTCCGGCCAGTTCGCCGCCCTACTCCGTGCAGTGGTCGCGGGATACGACTCGGCCTAACGTGCCCGGGTCTGACGTATGAAGGAGGAGATCCGGTATGACGGCCCCAACTCTAGAGTATCGAGAAGGTAGCATCTGGCTGCTGGATCAAACCAGGCTTCCCCTCGAAACCGTCTTCTTCGAATGTCGAGACATCGAGACAGTTGCGGAAGCGATTACCAGTCTTCGGGTGCGTGGCGCCCCCGCGATCGGGCTGACCGCTGCATTTGGAGTGGCGATGGTCGCGGTCCAACTCGCCGATGAGCGCGGTTCGCAATCGGACTTCCGGGCGGGAATTGCCGCGGCAGCCGCGGAACTGGCCGCCACCAGGCCAACCGCGGTTAACCTCTTCTGGGCGCTCGAGCGGATGCGCGCTCCACTCGACGCATGGAATGGCGCCAGTGCTCGGGAAATGGCGGAGCGCCTCCTGGACGAAGCAAGTCACATGCTGGCGGAAGATGAAGCCGATAATCGCGCCATGGGACAACACGGTGCCGAACTGATTCCGGACGGTGCAAACATCCTCACGCACTGTAATGCCGGGGCGCTCGCGACGGGAGCGTACGGGACGGCTTTAGGAGTCATTCAAGCGGCGCACGAGGCCGGCAAACGCATCCATGTTTGGGTCGATGAAACGCGTCCTCTTCTGCAGGGAGCACGACTCACGACCTGGGAATTGCGCGCGGCGGGTATCCCTCACACCCTCATTACCGACAATATGGCGGGGCATTTCATGCGACGCGGTGAGATCGATCTCGCGATGGTCGGCGCGGACCGAATCGTGGCCAACGGCGATGGAGCGAACAAGATCGGCACCTACAGCGTGGCGGTGCTGGCGCACGCTCACGACTTGCCGTTTTATTTCGTGGCTCCGACGTCAACAGTCGATCTCACCATTCTCGAGGGCAGCCATATTCCCATCGAGGAGCGAAAACCTGAGGAGGTGACGTTGTTTAGAGGCGTCCGTACGGCTCCTGAAGGAACGCACGTTGCGAATCCGGCTTTCGACGTAACGCCCGCTCGCCTGGTCACCGCCATAGTGACGGAACGTGGCGTCGTACGAGCCCCGTTCGCGGAAGGGCTGCGGGCCGCCGTCGAGAGGCGATCCAACATGGAGGCTCCGATCTAGGATCGATCAGCAACTTCTGTCCCGTCGGTGTGCGCAACTTGGTGCATTTCTTGGTGAATTACACGGGGAGTCCCGCTGCCATCACGGCCGAAACTCAATCCGAACCGGAGTCAATCGGTGTGTGAAGGCCCGATTTGCCGCACATTGACGCCTGGTGACATAACGTGGCCCGCACCCATCGGAGACTCTTTGTGTCGGTTGAAACCCGCGACAAGACGCGTATAGTTGACAACGCGGACACCCGGAGCAAGCACTCCGAATACCTCGTACGCACGAATGAGGGGAGCCTATGGGCGACGTTTTGATCATTCTCTGGTTGCCGGCCACGATAGCGTTTATGGCAGTGGCTTTCGTCGTCACACTGGGCGCTGCCGGCGGTTCGATCGCGGTCGAGCCTGTCAGAGTGCCGCCCGCGGAGTCGAACAGTCCTCCCGGTGGGCCGCGGTAGCTGTCCGGCATGTCGTTTCGTACCCACGCTATGACACTCCTGCTCTGGGTGACGCGCGCACCCACTTTCAGGCGCGGCGTGTGGGTGCTGCCATTTATTCCGGTGTGGGCGCTGGCGTTTCTCGTCTTGAGGGCGGGCGCCCTGAGCGCAGAGTGTACGACCGTGTGTATGGTGGCTCGCGGCTGGCTTTGGTACACGGTGCTGTATGCCACGTTGTCTCTGTCAGCCTTCGTCGGGGCGTTCGAACTACTGATCTGGATGAGTCGCCTTGGCCCGAGCGGGAGACCCAAGGTACGGGCGCCGAACAATTGACAATTGGCGGTAAAGTTGCTACGCTTAAACCCTATACGGGGATGTCAGGTTTCGACAGGGGGTCTGGAGCAAGGACTGCAAGCCGAGGTGCCAGTGGATGTCTCGTTAAACAACTGGCAACGGCATAACTGCCAACACTGAATACGCATACGCTGCCTAATTAGGTAACGTCGCCTAACCGACCCATCGCCGACGGGTTGGGGACGGCGCAAAAAAGTCGGCCGTGCGGTAGATTCGAGAACCCATAGGGTCTGCCTAAGACTGCTGGGTTTGCCGGAAAAGAATTCGAAGGTAGAGGCTTCTCCGGCGAGATTAAATGCCTTCTAAGCTTGTAGATGTCATTGTGACCAGTCTTCTGGACGGGGCGTTCGATTCGCCCCCATCTCCACCAGAAATCCCGAAGCCGGCGAGAGTTATCTCGTCGGCTTTCCTTTGAAGGCGCGATTTGCAGCGCCCACGACCTCCACCAGGTGGCCTACACCTTCCCGAGTTTTCCAGGCAGCCAGCCCGTTGACGACGTCGCGCCATACCGTTGGATTCACCATCAGGGCTGTACCAAGACCTACCGCTGTGGCTCCTGCCAGCATGAATTCCAGCGCGTCGTCGGCCGAGCTGATCCCTCCTAACCCAACTATTGGCACGGATACCGCGGCCGCCACGGCGTACACCATATAGAGGGCCACCGGCTTGATCGCGGGGCCCGATAGACCACCCGTTACCTCGGTCAGGACCGGTGCACGTCGTTTTCGATCGATGCCCATGCCATACAAAGTATTGATCAAGCTGATGGCGTCGGCGCCGGCGGATTCGACGGCGCACGCGATCTCCACGATGTTCGTAACGTTGGGCGACAACTTAACCATCAGGGGCAGGGTAGTCGACGACCGCACGGCGGCCGTGACTTCGGATGCCAGCCGCGCGCTCGTCCCAAACGCCACCCCGCCCTCTTTCACGTTCGGACAGGAGATGTTCAGCTCGACCCCCGCCACACCGGGTACCCCGTTCAACCGCTCCACAATGTCGCGACAATCTTCGACCGATGTCCCGCTCACGTTGACGAAAACTGGTACGTCCAGCGTCATCCACTGCGGGGCCTGTTGGACGACGACGGCGTCGACCCCGATGTTCTGGAGTCCGATCGTGTTCAGCATTCCCGCCGGAGTCTCGGCCACGCGCAGTGGCTCATTTCCGGCTCGCGGTCGGCGCGTTGTGCCCTTGCACACGATGGCCCCGAGCCCCGAGACGTCCATCCGGGAAGCGAATTCGGTGCCGTATCCGAAGGTCCCGGAGGCGGTCATGACGGGGTTTTTGAGCACCAGCCGCGTACGCGGAATCAGCATAATTTTCATCTGGAACATTCTTTCATACAAGGCTCTCCAGCGGTTCCACGGTGGTACAATTGCAGCACGCTAAGTGATCGTTCTGCTTGAAGGAGGAGAGCCTGCTATGCGAGTTGCAGTCCTGGCCGACACGCACTGGAAGGGTACAGATGCCGTCCCGAAAGAGGTGCTCGAGCTCTTGAACGACGTGGACGTAGTCGTGCACGCCGGCGATCTGAAATGCGAACACGTCATGGAGAGTCTTGAAGGCGATACCAGAACTGTGCTCGCAGTCCGCGGCAACAACTTCGAGCTCGATCTTGCATCTTTACCCGACACGCGCGTGGAAGACCTGGACGGATTCAAAGTGGGAATCGCCCACGACATCGGTTCGGTTTCCCAATTCGCCGCCCATGTGAAGAAGCCCGAAGACATTTTCGGAGAGCATGTCGATTGCGTGATCTTTGGGCAAACGCACCATCCTTACTTCGATGTTCTGCATGGCGTTCCATTTATCAACCCGGGAAGCGCGACCGACCAGGACCACTCTGGCGCACCGGGCACCCTGGCGCTGCTCGATATCAACGGCAAGCTTAAAGAGGTACGGTTCGTCCAGGTATGACCCGATCGGTGGAGTTGCGAAGCGATACCTTCACCCGACCCACCGAGGCGATGCGCCGCGCCATGTATGAGGCCGAGGTCGGAGACGACGTCTGGAACGAGGATCCGACCGTACATCACTTAGAAGAACTCGCCGCGGAGCGACTCGGCAAGGAATCGGCTGTCTTCCTATCCAGCGGGACGCAGGGCAATCTAATCGGTCTTCTATCACATACCCGACCCGGGTCCGAAGTGCTGGTAGGCGATCAAACCCACATCTTCAATGCCGAAGCCGCAGGCACCGCCGTGGTTGGGGGCCTTCAGTTGCGCCCGCTACCGAACGACGCGCACGGGCGAATGGACGCACAGGCGATTCGCGTCGCAATTCGATCGGATGACCCGCATCATCCGCCTACCGGGTGTCTAGCGTTGGAGAACTCGCACAATCGCTGCGGCGGCACCGTGCTGTCGCCCGCTGAAATGAAATCGATGGTCGCGGCGGTACGGAACCGGGCGATTCCCGTGCACCTGGACGGTGCCAGGATCTTCAACGCCGCTGTTGCATTGCGCGAGTCGGCCGCCAATCTTGCGAACGAGGCCGACTCGGTGACGTTCTGTCTTTCAAAGGGGCTCGGCGCACCCATCGGCAGCGTGCTGTGCGGTACGAGCGAGTACATCGAGCGCGCCAGGCGATGGAGGAAGCTGCTGGGTGGCGGCATGCGCCAGCTGGGCATACTTGCCGCGGCCGGTATCGTCGCGTTGGAGACCGGCGTGGATCGTCTGGCGGAGGACCATGCCAACGCTCGTCTGCTGGCGCAAGGTCTGGCGGAAGTGCCCGATATCGCCATTGACCCGACGACGGTCCAGACCAACATTGTGAACTTCGACATTACGCGTCTTCACATCACGCCGGATTGTTTCGTCGCTGGTCTGGCCGAGCGTGGAGTACGAGTGGCGGGGAACGGCGGGAGCGTGATGCGAGCCGTCACGAGCTATGAGGTTTCCCGTCAAGACGTGGAATACGCGCTGATCGTCGTCTCCGAGCTGGCGCGGGATTTGTCCCCGGCGCTCGCCTAAAACGCATGCCGACTGCCCCGGACGCCCACTCTCTGCTACAGCGCGTCCTGGTCCTGGAGCGCCAACAGGGATTTCAGGATCGGGCTGCGGTCGGCGGCATCAGCGCATTCGCACGTCTGCAAATCGAACGGAGCGGTACGCCCGGGGCTGAGGGGCTGACAGCAGCCGCTGATTCCTTGCAGGGTTATGAGGAGGCCGATCGTGCCGCTCGGGAGGCGGCTGTAGCCGCTGCTCTGCACATTCTCTTGCGTCGCGGGCACCTGTCTGCGGCCGCGTCCGAACTTCCGAACCCGGAACCCAACAAGGTCTCAACGGGGCACGGGCCGGTGCGCGGCGAGAGCGAAAATCTTGCCCGAACGCTGCCCGAACCGTCTCGGCCCGGCCCTCGCACCCCGCGTCCCAAGCTGACGATCGTGCACTCGTCACAGGATCTTGACACGCCAATCGCTTCCCTCAAGGGAATGAGAAAGGCCACCGCGGATGCCTTGAATAGGGTCAACGTCCAGGTGGTGCGGGACCTTATCTACTACTTCCCGCGCGCGCACTACGACTATACCGACACCCGGTCGATCAGCCGCCTGAGGGTTGGGACAAAGACGACTCTGGTCGGAACCATCCGGGACGTGCGTAATAACTACACGCGGGGCAAGCTGGCAATAACCACCGCCACGATCGAGGATGATACCGGTGTCGTAGCGGTGCGCTGGTTCAACCAGCCTTATCTGACCCAACAACTTCCGGTCGGCGCACGAATCGCGATCGCGGGTGAGCCCGATGTCAACAACGGGCGTGTCACCTTCGTGCCTCGCGATTACGAGTTGATCAAGGACCTGGAACTCACACATGCGGCACGCCTCGTTCCGGTGTATCCACTCACCAAGGGGCTCTACCAACGCTCCCTACGCCAGCTCATCCACCGGGTGGTCGACGAATATGCATCCGTACTCGATGACTTCCTTCCCGCACGCCTGCGTGTGCAGCACGGTCTGGCCCCGCTGCAGGCCTCCGTTGGACACTTTCACTTCCCGACAGACCTGGAACAAAAGGCTAAGGCGCAGCGCCGCCTGGCATTCGACGAACTGCTACTCATCCAACTCGGACTTCTGATCCGTAAAGCGCGATGGCGAAGGCCCGGGACGGACGTTGCACTGGCCAGAGATCCGCTGGCGTTCGAGCGATTCCAGGCGGCCCTCCCCTTCTCGTTGACCGGCGCGCAATTACGAGTGATCGAGGAGGTGTCAGCCGATATGAGCAGCCCGCTGCCGATGAGCCGACTCTTACAGGGAGACGTTGGGTCAGGAAAGACCGTAGTGGCCGCTGCGGCGTTGCTGCAGTCGGTGCAGTCCGGTAAGCAGGGAGCATTGATGGCGCCTACTGAGATCCTCGCGGAGCAACACTTCAACACGGTACGAGGGTTACTCGAGCCGTTCGGCATACAGTGCGAATTCCTCGTGGGAAGTATGACAAAGGCAGTCAAACGACAGGCACGCACTCGAATCGCCGAGGGAACCGCTCAGGTTGTCATTGGCACGCACGCCCTGATTCAGGACGAGGTCGAATTGTCGAACTTAGGTCTCGCCATCACGGACGAACAGCACCGCTTCGGCGTCGAGCAGCGCACCACGCTGCGGCAAAAGGGCTTACACCCGCATACGCTTGCCATGACCGCGACTCCGATTCCCCGGACACTTGCCATGACCATCTACGGCGACCTCGATGTAAGTAGCCTCGATGAGATGCCGCCCGGTCGCCTGCCGGTCGTCACGACCTGGAGTCGCACTCCGGCCGAGGCATACGGCGTGGTCCGAGACGAGGTGCGCGAGGGCCGCCAGGCGTTCATCATCTGCCCGGTAATCGAAGAGTCGGCTGATACCGACATGCGGTCTGTCGTGGCGGAACATAAGGAGCTCCAGAGCCTCACGTTTTCCGATCTCCAGGTCGGACTTTTGCACGGACGCATGAAAGCTTCTCAAAAGGACGAAACGCTGGCCGCCTTTCGGCGCGGAGAAATCGACATACTGGTCGCAACCTCGGTCGTTGAGGTCGGTATCGACGTGCCAAACGCGACCGTCATGGTGATCCGCGATGCCCACCGTTTCGGGCTGGCTCAACTCCATCAATTCCGGGGTCGCGTCGGTCGAGGTGGCGATCAAGCGTTTTGCGTCTTGCTGAGTTCGGCCGAAGGCGACGAGGCCGTGGAGCGCCTGTCCGCCCTGACCGCGACCGAGGATGGATTCGCGCTGGCGGAAGAAGATCTGCGCCTGCGTGGCCCCGGTGAGTTTTGGGGAACACGCCAGAGCGGACTTCCCGCCTTACGTGTGGCCCAACTCGGGGACGTGAAAACCATCGAGCTCGCGCGCGGGGTTGCCCGAGAGATACTGACGGCCGATCCTGAATTGAAATCGCCCGAGCACGCTTTGATTCAGGAAGGCGTCACTCGATTCTGGGCAGACGCCGCCGATTTGAGCTGATCCACCGACGTACGCGAGCCTACGTGTACGGCGCAACGCGGCGCCAGCCGCAGTGTCCCGCCGCCGTTGCTGTCCTCTCCAGGGTCGAGCATGCGACCTTGTGAGACCACGCGGCATCCCGCGCACGTCAACAAATCTGCGAGGTACCCGCTGCCATCACCCGCGCCCGGAATCCGCGACCTCAACCACCAATGCCTCGCGTAGCAGCTCCCACACCCGCTGTATGTGTCGCTCCTCGGTGCGAAGGTTCCCGATAGCCACGCGTAGCGCCACGTTTCCGTTCAGCACGGTGTGAGCGAGAAAGGCCTCCCCCGTGCCGTTCACACGCGCTTCCACTGCTTCATTCAACCGGTTCAAGTCTGCGTCAGAAACCTCGTGAGGTTTCGCTCGGAACGCTACGGTACTGAAAGGTGTGGGCGCCATCAGTTCCCACTGAGGGTCAGTCGCGATCCACGACGCAAAAGTCTGGGCGAGCTCGATGTGCCGTCGAAGCCGGAGTATGATTCCGTCCCTTCCGAATGTGCGTAGTACGAACCAAAGCTTGAGCGCCCGAAATCGTCGGCCCAGTTGCGGCCCGTAATTCATGTAATCGCGGACCTCGTCTCCTTCGCTCGTGCGCAGGTACTCCGGGACCAGGCTGAAGGCGTTCTTCACCACGTCCAGGCGCCGGCAATAGAAGGCACTCAAGTCGACGGGAGTGAACAACCACTTGTGGGGATTGACAACCACCGAGTCGGCTCGCTCGACGCCTTCCATGATCCAGCGCATTTCGGGCACAATTGCCGCCACCCCTCCGTAAGCTGCGTCGACATGTAACCACAGGCCGTGTCGCTCGCAAAGAGTGGCGATTGCCGGCACCGGATCGATGCTGGTGGTGGACGTTGTTCCGACTGTTGCCACCACGCAAAATGGTCTCCAGCCATCGGTCAGATCCTCTTCCACGGCGCTCTGCAGGGCGCTCGCATCCATGCGAAATTCCGCGTCCGTCGGGATCTTCCGCACGCCCTCCTGGCCGATACCAAGTGTGATGGCGTCTTTTTCGATCGAAGAGTGAGCCTGCTCCGAGCAGTACAGACGCAGCCGAGGCAGGTCCAGGCGTCCGGCCAGACCTTTGTGACGCACATCCAGCCCGGTCGCCTCGCGCGCCGCCGCGATGGCCACCAGGCTTGAGATTGAAGCAGTGTCGTAGATGACGCCCTCGAACGATTCAGGGAGGCCGAGGAGTGCCCGCAGCCACGCCAGCACCGTCTCCTCCAACTCGGTGGCAGCGGGCGAAGTGCGCCACAACATAGCGTTAACGTTGAGCCCGGCCGCGAGCATCTCCGCCAGCACACCGGGGGCTGAACCGGTGATAGAGAAATACGCAAAGAACGAGGGATGATTCCAGTGCGTGATGCCGGGCAGGATGATCTGCTCAAAGTCACGGAGAATCGCGTCCATGTCTTCGCCTGCATGCGGCGCGGCTTCTGGCAGTGCCTGACGGATCTCACCGGGTCGCGCACGACTCAGGACCGGATACCTCTCTTCGGACGAAAAATAGTCGGTGAGCCAGTCCACGATTTGGTGGCCGTACTGCCGGAAGAGTTCCGGGGACATATCCCCCGTCTCGATGAGACTGGGCTCAATGGAGCGTTCGGGCAGGATCTCGGACACTCTGTACCTCTCCATGTATGTTTGAACACCGCGGCGAACGATGCGGAGCAGTGTCGCTCGAAGTATGCTGAAGCGGCCTGGCCTGCCGCCAACGGCGCCTGACGGATGCTCGAGATGGGGTGTTGAGCGATGCGAGTCGTGGGTGGATCTGCCAAGGGACATCGCCTCCAGGCTCCCCGTGGCACCGAGACGCGTCCCACCTCAGACAAGGTTCGCGAATCTATATTCAACCTGGTCCGTGGTGAATTTGTGGGTGGGGTCGTGCTCGACCTCTTCGCGGGAACGGGGGCACTCGGCATCGAAGCACTCAGTCGCGGGGCGGAGCGGGCGATTTTCGTGGAGCGACGTCCCGCCGCGTGCGACGTAATACGCCGCAATCTGGCCCACACCAAGTTCGAGGGGAGCGCCGTCACGCTCTGCAAGACCGTCGAGCGTGCCCTGCCCGAGATTCTTGACACATGTTCGCTCGTGCTCGCGGACCCTCCTTACGCGTATCCCGCGATTCACGATATAATGGAGTCGATTGGCGGTGCGCGGGTCATCGAGGACGGCTCCATTGTCGTGCTCGAGCATAGCCCGCGTTTTGCTGTTGCGGAGCGCTACGGACGCCTTGCGCTCTTGCGCCAGAGAACGTATGGCGATACCGCCGTGTCAATTTTCGTCGTCCCGGAGGAATCCATCTCGTGACCGTTGCGGTCGTTCCAGCCAGCTTTGACCCGATTACACAGGGGCATGTAGATATTGTCACACGTGCCTCCCGACTGTTCGATCGGATCGTCGTCGGCGTCTTCGCCCGACCGCACAAGAATGTGATGTTTTCCCTCGACGAGCGAGTAGAGATGGTACGCGAATCCCTTGCTCACCTGCACGAAATCGAGGTTGTGCCCTACGATGGACTGACTGTCAATTTCGCAGCCGATGTGGGCGCGACGGTTGTGGTGCGAGGGCTCAGAGCGGTGTCGGATTTTGAATCTGAGTTTCAGCAAGCTGCGCTCAACCGAAAGATGAGTCCGGGGCTCGAAGTGATTTCGATGTTCGCCAGTGTGGAGTACGGTTTCCTGAGTTCAAGTTTGATCAAAGAAATAGCCGAAAACGGTGGGGATATTGCTGCCATGGTGCCCGTCCCGGTTGCCAAGAAGCTCTCTCAGCGGTTTGCCGCTGTATCTTCGCCCAGCGCCTCACGAGGATAATTGTATGGATATTTTGATGCTCGTAGACCGGCTTGAGGCAGTCGTCAACAGTGGATGGCGCATGCCCATGACCTCGCGCGTACAGATCGACGAACGCGATGTGCTCGACGTGCTGGATTTGATGCGCACCACCGTGCCGGAGGAGATCAAGCAGGCGCGGCGCATCAACCAAGAACGCGAGAAGATGCTGGCCCAGGCCCAGACGGAAGCGAATCGCCTCGTGAGCCAGGCTCAGGATCGGGTCGAACGCTTGGTGTCCGAGGACAGTGTGTTGCAGGTGGCCGAGCAGCGAGCTCACGACATCGTGGCTCGTGCCCAGGAAGACGCGGCGGACGTGCGGCGGGGAGCTGATGAATACGCGTTGGACATGCTCGACCGACTCGATGCGGAGTTGAACCGCATCCAGGGAAGCGTCCGCAACGCGATCGGTGCGCTCCATGTCCAACCAGTTGAGTCGTCGGAGCGAGAGTCGGAATAAGATGATTGCCCATCACACGAGACCGGAGCCGGTCTCATTGCTCTTCAATGTGTCTCAACTCCTCAAGTCGGAGATCGGACAGTCCCGATCCTATGATTTCGCCGGAAAGGACGCGCTCGATCTGGATGACGGTAGCGCCACGGATATTCGTGGTCACGCGAAGTTCACGCTGACGAACTTTGGAATCCTGGCTAATATTTCAGCATCCGGGCAACTACACCTCACATGCGCCCGCTGCCTTGACCCGTTTGTCGCGCCCATCGAGGTCGAGTTTGACGAGGAGTTCGTGCCGTCTATCGACATTCAAACCGGCTTGCCGTCAGGCACACCCGTGAGCGACGTCGCACTTCCCATCTCGTCCGATCACATGATCGACCTGGGGGAGGCCATCCGACAACAGTTTCTCCTCTCAATGGATCTCATCCCCGTATGCTCCGCGAAATGTCTTGGCCTGTGCCCCACGTGCGGCGTTAATCGCAACCTGGAAACGTGTTTGTGTCCGCCTCAGGAGCCGGCCAATCCGTTCGAAGTGCTCAAGACCCTCATTCAGACTACCGAACACACCCAGTAGGGACGAAGGAGACAGTATGGCTGCTCAACCGAAAAAGAAAACGAGTCATCGAAGGACCCATCAGCGACGTGCTCACGATCACGCCCATGTCGGCGCGATCATCCTCTGTTCGCACTGTCGTCGGCCGCATCTTTCCCACCACGTTTGTGGGAATTGCGGATACTATGCGGGCCGGGAAGTCATCGTCGAAAAGCCCGCGCGTCGCGCCGAATAACGGGCGCCAAGCATTCCGGTGGGTCGTTTCAGTGGACGTGTTGCTTTAGTCACAGGTGCATCGCGCGGTATCGGCCGTGCGATTGCTCTGCGGCTCGCCTCAGAGGGCGCAGACATTGCTGTAAATTACCGAAACGACCTAGAATCCGCGACAGAGACCGGGAGAGCGATTGAGGCCGCCGGCGTACGTTACTCACTCGTCCGGGGCGACGTAGGACGGGCGGACGAAGCAGTCGCCATGGTTGCAACGTGCATCTCGGAACTCGGCGGCGTTCACATACTCGTCAACAATGCCGGCGTTTCCGCCGACATGCTGACGATGCGCTTGAGCGAGGAGGATTGGGACCGCGTCCTCGATACCGACCTCAAGGGCGCTTTTCTGACCACGAAGGCTGCACTGCGTCCCATGATCCGCCAACGCTGGGGCCGTATCATCAACATTGCCTCGGTGGTGGCTTATACAGGAAATGCGGGACAGTCGAGTTACGCCTCCGCCAAAGCGGGTCTCATCGGCTTGACGAAGAGCGTGGCCCGTGAAGTGGCAACACGTGGCATCACCGTGAATGTCGTGGCTCCGGGCCTGGTCGACACCGACATGACCGATAAATTGTCCGACGAGGTACGCACCTGGATGCTCAATCAGGTTCCCATGGGACGCCCCGGTACGGTCGAGGATGTCGCCGGGGCAGTCGCCTTCCTCGTGAGCGAAGATGCCTCGTACATGACCGGGCAGACTATCAAAGTCGACGGTGGAATGGTCATGTTTTGACATGGTAAAGAAGCTCCTCATCGCGAATCGCGGTGAGATCGCGCTCCGCATCATGCGGGCGTGTCGGGATTTGGACATTCCGTTTGTCCTCGTGTATTCGGAAGCCGATCGTGAGAGTTTGCCGGTGCGGCTGGCTGATGAAACGGTATGCATCGGACCCGGACCGAGTTCCAAAAGCTACCTCTCGGTCCCCAACATCATCAGCGCGGCACTTATCACGGGCTGCGACGCCGTGCATCCGGGTTATGGGTTCCTGTCCGAGGACCGCTACTTCGCCGAGATCTGTGGTCAGTACAACCTGACCTTTGTCGGACCGACCGCCGAATCGATTGCCCGGGTCGGAAACAAGGCCGAGGCTCGACGAGAGATGGCGGCAGCCGGGCTGCCAGTCTTGCCGGGAACTGATGGCCCCGTAGCCTCGCTCGAAGAGGCGCTGAGCGCTGCTCGCGAGATCGGATATCCGGTCATCCTTAAGGCAGCAGCTGGAGGCGGCGGACGTGGAATGTACGGCGCGGCCAATGAACGCGAGTTGACGCAGGGCTACAATCCGGCCCGCCTCGAGGCCCGCGCCTCGTTTGACAATGACGAACTCTACGTCGAGCGTTATCTGGAACGCTGTCGCCATATCGAAGTACAGGTGCTTGGCGATCAGTACGGGACCGTCGTCCACCTGGCCGAACGCGAGTGCTCCATTCAGCGTCGCCATCAAAAGCTCATCGAAGAGGCGCCGGGCACATCGATCGACGCCGATTTGCGGCGAAAGTTGGGAGAGGCCGCGACGAAGGGTGCGCGTGCTTTACAGTTCCTGAATGCAGGCACCCTCGAATTTCTGGTCGATACCGATGGCAACTTCTACTTCATGGAGATGAATACCCGGGTCCAGGTCGAACACGGTGTCACGGAGCTGGTCACTGGGGTCGACATCGTCAAGGAACAGATTTGCATAGCGAGCGGTGCGCCACTTTCCTTCCGTCAGAGCGACGTGCAGGTGCGCGGACATTCGATCGAGTGTCGCGTGAATGCCGAGACTGGACCGGACTTTCGCCCGGCGACCGGCACGATCCGCGAACTCCTTCTCCCCGGCGGGCCCGGAGTTCGAGTTGACACGCATCTCTACGCCGGGTACGCGCTTCCTTCCCACTATGATTCACTGCTCGCCAAGATCATGGTGCTGGGACCAACCCGCGCAGAGGCAATCGCTCGGATGCGGCGTGCTCTGCAGGAGACCGTGATCGACGGAGTGTCGACCACCCTGCCGTTCCTCCGGAAGGTGATGGAGGACCCCGTATACCGTTCAGGTGATGTCTATACTGACTACGTGGCAAGAAGGCAGAATGAAGAATCGCAGACGACTCGCACGCCGCTTGGCGTTTGAGACGCTGTTCGAGATCGAAGCACGACCAGAGCGAACGCTCGAGGAAGCTTTGCAGCACCGTACTGTGGCGCTGGAGGAAGAGACCGGCGAGGTGATGGACCCCGAATCTCTCGACTTCATTCTCGGTTTGCTCCGAGGCACGATCTCCGAGCGCGAAGGCATCGACCTGCGTATCGGTGAAGTGGCGCCGGCCTTTCCCGTCAATCAACTGGCGCCCACCGACCGGGTAGCCCTCGAAATTGGGTCGTTCGAGCTCCTGTTCGATCGAGACCTTCCCAGAGGAGTTGCTATCAATGAAGCGGTGGAATTAGCGAAGATCTACGGCGGAGAACATTCGGGAAGCTTCGTCAACGGCGTTCTGGGTACTATTGCTCAGAGGCTTCCTGCTGGAGACTAATCTCTTGCAGACTCGGCGGCACGCACTCGCGCGACACAGAGTTACAAAACTTGCACCAGTAGGAGGAACATAAGGCATGACAGCAGAGGACACCATAGAGGTACGTCTACGTCGCATCATCTCGGAGCAGTTGGGCGTGGACGAAAGTCAGGTCGTTCCCAGCGCATCGTTCGAAGAAGATCTCAATGCTGATTCGCTCGATCTCGTAG